>NZ_VRVA01000181.1:0-7438 GCF_008039945.1 Methylobacterium sp. WL64 | reverse complement strand
CATCGGGACCATCTCCGCGCCGGCGGGGCTGGCGGTCAGCAGGGCGCACAGGAGGGCCGCGATCCGCATGGGTGTCTCCAGCGCCGTGTCGCCGCTTGCGCCGGAGGCCGGCGGGACGGGACCGCTCAGCGCGGGCTCCGCTCCGTGCCGGCGGCGGCCGCCCGCTTGCGTCCGCGGGCCAGCATGTTGAGGCCTTCGACGCCGGCCGAGAACGCCATGGCGGTGTAGATATAACCCTTCGGCACGTGCGCCCCAAAGCCTTCCGCGATCAGCGTCATGCCGATCATGATCAGGAAGCCCAAAGCCAGCATCACCACGGTGGGGTTGCGGGCGATGAAGGCCGAGAGCGGCTCGGCCGCGACCAGCATGACGATCACCGCGACGACCACGGCCACCATCATCACCGGCACGTGCTCGGTCATGCCCACCGCGGTGATGATCGAGTCGATCGAGAACACGAGGTCGAGGAGCAGGATCTGGCCGATCGCCGCGCCGAACCCGATCGTGCCGCCGGATTTCCCGGTGTCGGCCGGGTCGTCGGGGTCGACGCTGTGATGGATTTCCTTGGTGGCCTTCCAGAGCAGGAACAGGCCGCCGCCGATCAGGATCAGGTCACGCCAGGAGAAGTCCTGTCCGAGCACCGAGAAGACCGGCTCGGTCAGGTGCACGATGAACGCGACCGTGCCCAGCAGACCGAGCCGCAGGATCAAGGCCAGGCCGATGCCGATCCGCCGCGCCCGCGTCTGCTGGTCGGCCGGCAGCTTGTTGGTCAGGATCGAGATGAAGATCAGGTTGTCGACGCCGAGCACCACCTCCATCACGATGAGGGTCGCCAGGGCGACCCAGATCGCGGGCTGGCTCGCAAGCTGGATCAGGTCGGTCACGGGTCGTGCGTCTCGCTGGTCGGGAAGAGGCGGCTGCCGAGGGCGGCCAGATCGAACGGACCGGCACTGTCCGCCGGATCGGGAGCGTACACCCGGAGGATCTTCGGGAAGACCTTGAAGTGGGCGGGCGTGTGCGTGGTCAGCTCGCCGTCGGTGTTCACCGGCCGGGGCTTGCGCGTCGCGATCTTGATCTCCCGGGTCTGGAAGGCGCGCACGTCGGCCGCGCGTCCATGGGTGCCCCGGCGCAGGGCCGGCAGCAGCGCGATCAGCCGCCACCAATGGGCGACTTCCAGGCTGTAGAAATCGAGCTTGCCGTCATCGACCGTGGCGGCCTCCTCCACGGTCATACCGCCACCGTAATGGCGCCCGTTGCCGACCGAGACCTGGATGGTCGTCACCCGCTCGACCGTGCCGTCGTGCTCGATCGTCACCGTAAACGGCCGCACCCGGCGCAGCACCCGGATGGCCGCCACCGCGTAGCCGAGCACGCCCCAGGTCTTCTTCGATTCGGCCGTGAGTTCGCCCGCGAGCTCGGCCGAGAAGCCGATGCTGGCGACGTTGAAGTAGTAGTGGCCGTTGACCCAGCCGAGATCGACCGGCCGCGTCGCGGCATTCGGGATGAACCGCGCCGCGGCGATCGGATCCAGCGGCAGGTCCAGGGAGCGGGCGAGGTCGTTGGCGGTGCCCAGCGGCAGGATAGCGAGGGGCAGCCCGCTCTCCACCAGGGCGGGTGCGGCCATGTTCATGGTGCCGTCGCCGCCGCCCAGGATCACGAGGTCGACATCCTTGGCGTGCGCCCGGATCACTTCTCGGCAATCGGCGTCCGGCGGCGGCTCCACCGGCTCGATGCCGCCCGCCCGCAGGATGCTCCGCACCTCGTCGAGGTCGAGGCCGCCGTTGCGCGCCTTCGCGTTGCAGATCAGCAGCGCCCGGCGTTGGTCGGCACTCATCACGGGCTCCGATGCATCTGCGAGGTCACCGCGGTCTCGAGTCGGGACACAGGAACCTCGATGCTCAGGGCGGCGAAAGGGGGGATGACAGCCCGAAACGCGCGACAGCCAAGATTGTCCCCGACTTGGTGGTGAAAAGATCGAGCGCAACCCCGTCATCCACGCAATCCCGGGCTGGTGTGGGCCCGGCACATCGTCAGAGTCACGGGTGCGCCCGGGGAAACCGTGGAACCGCTTCGGCATGCGGGCGCGTTCTCCCCACGTACGCTCCGGCCGCCAGGAAGGCACCGATGCCCGCCACCATTCCCACTCGCTCTGCCCTCGCCCTCGGCGTGATCCTGCCGCTGGCCCTCGTCGGCGGCGCCTCGGCCCAGCAGCAGGGGGCGGGGTCCCAGAGTTCCTGGGTCGATCCGCCGGCCCGCAGCGCGCCGTCCGCGGCAGCCAAGTCGAATCCGGCCGACCAGGCGAAGCGGGTCGTCCCGGAGACGGAGCCGGTCCGGCAGGCTGCCAAGCCGGAGCCCGCCGACGACGGCCTGCCCAAGAGCGCCACGACCAAGAGCGCCGCAACCGGGAGCGCCGCGACCCAGGACGCCGTGACCCGGGCCGCGGGCCCGAAGCGGGCGGCCGCCCTGGAGCGTCCGCACGCCCGCCAGGCCTCGCCGCGGCATGCTGCGCATCCGCGCCGGCTCGCCGACACGCCGGCGGCCGTGGCGCCGGCTTCGGCCGCCTCGGGGCAGCGGGCCGCCGTGGCCCGGGCCCTGGCGGCGAACTACCTCGCCACCGTCTCCAGCTCGGGCGACACGATGGTCGGCGCCGCACCGCATTTCTACGGGTCGCGGGTGCGCTTCTACGGGCACCCGGTCACCCTGGCGGGGCTGGTCGCCGAGAAGCGCAGCTTCGTGCAGCGCTGGCCCGAGCGGCGCTACGAGCCGCGGACCATCCGCACCGCCTGCGACGCCGAGACCTGCACGATCCGCACGATCGTGGATTTCCGCACTGCGAACCCGGATCGCGGCGCCGTCTCCACCGGGGCGGCCGAGCTGGTCCTGGAGGTGAGCTTCGCGGGCACGCGCCCGGTGATCGTCGGCGAGTCCGGACGGGTCCTGCACCGGAGCGTCCAGGCCGGCACCCTGGCCCCCTCGCCCGGCAAGGCGTAAAGCGGCTTCCGTGCGGCGCGCGGTGATGCCGGGATCGGGTTTATGACGTCTTCAACGGTGGTGGCGGAACAGGAATCGAGGCCGGCGCGTCCGGCGCTCGACGATCCGGAGCGCGCCGCCCTCCGCGAGGCGATCCAGGCGGCGATCGCCCGGGCGCGCCCGCGCCCGGTGGCGGTGCGGACCCTCGGGCTCATGGCCGAGGCCGCGATCGTGCGCGGAGACGCGGGCTACCGGGTGCTCGACCGGCACGGCGTCGTGCGCACGCGGCCCGGCACCGGCGAGCCGCTGACGCTCGCCGACTTCGTGGCGGAGCTCCAGGCGCGGCATCCGGCCCTGTTCCTGCCGCCGGAGGTGGCACCGGAGCCCGAGGCCGAGCCCGAAGATCCGAAGGATTCCCCGATCCTGACCGGCGCCTACGAGATGAAGGCCGCGACCGCGCGCTTCGTCGAGACCCAGTCCGAGCGGGCCCGGTCTCTCGCCGAGCGCTCCTCCGTCCAGGGACGGGCGCTGGCGCAGACCGCGGCCGGCCGCTTCGCCACCCTGCGGACGGGCCTGCAGGCCCGGCTCACCCGCCGTTCCGACGTCGCGGCGTCCGGCGCGGATCCGGTCTCGGCGTGGAACGACGGCCCGGGCCGGCTCGGCGAGTCGGTGCGTGACAGCCTGCCCCGTCTGCGCGAACGGCTCGGTCTCGCCGGCGGCGACGAGGGCAGCCGCCGGCATCGGCGCTGGCTCGCGGGCGCGAGCGCGGCCGCCCTGGTGGCGGTGGTCGCTGCGGGCCTCGTCCTGGCCGGCCGCGAGCCCGAAGCCACGCGCTCCACGACCACCTCGCCCCAGACCGGCGACGCGCCCGCGAGTGTCCAGACCGCCGCACCGCAAGCGGGATCGCAAGCCGGATCTCAAGCCACTGGGCCGTCGGCGGCGTCTCCCGCGGCCCCCGATACGGTCACGCCCCCGCCCGAGACCGGCGGCGATCCGGAGCCCGATACGCCGCCGCCCGCGGCCAACGCCATCACCGGACCGGCCCAGGTGATCGACACCGCGACCCTGAAGGTCGCCGGCAAGGTCGTGCGCCTGTTCGGCGTCGAGTGGGTGCGCGGCGGCCAGGCCGACGAGCTGACCCGCTACATCGGCGGCCGCCCGGTGACCTGCCAGCCGGCGCCGGGCAGCGACACGATGAACTGCCTGGTGAACGGGCGGGACCTCTCGGAGGTGGTGCTGTTCAACGGCGGCGGCCGCGCCTCCCCGGAGGCCAGCCCCGAACTGGTCGCCGCCGAGGACCACGCGCGCACCGAGCGGCTCGGCGTCTGGAAGCGCTGAGCGGGGATCGCAGCATGGCGGGCGAGATCTTCGGGCGCACCGCGGACGGTCAAATCGTCACCCGGCACCGACTGGCCCGGGGGAGCCTGCGCGTCCACGTCATCGATTTCGGCGCGGTGATCACGGCGATCGAGGTGCCCGACCGCGTGGGCCGCAGCGCCAACGTCGTCCTCGGGCTCGACACGCTCGCGGGCTACGAGACCGTGAGCCCGAGCTTCGGCGCGGTGGTCGGGCGCTACGCCAACCGCATCGCCGGCGGGCGCTTCAACCTCGACGGCCGCACCTATCGGCTGCCGGTGAACGAGGGACCCAACACCCTGCACGGCGGCGACCGGAATTTCGGCACACGCCTCTGGCAGGCGGAGGCGGCGGACGCCACCAGCCTCACCCTGGCCCGCCGCTCCCCGGACGGCGAGGAGGGGTTCCCCGGCAACCTCGACGTCCGCGTGCGCTACAGCCTGCCGGAGGACGGGCTGCTGCACATCGCCTACGAGGCCCTGACCGACCGGCCCACGGTCCTGAACCTCACCAACCACAGCTACTTCAACCTGGCCGGGGAGGGGACGGGCAGCGTGCTCGACCACGTCGTCCAGATCGAGGCCGACGCGTTCACGCCCACGGATGCGACGCAGGTCCCCACCGGCACGGTCCAGCCGGTCGCCGGCACCCCGTTCGATTTCCGGACACCGCACCGGTTGGGCGCGCGCATCCGCGAGGGCGACCCGCAACTCGCCTACGCCAAGGGCTACGACCACACCTTCGTGCTGCGCGGCCCCGCCGGGACCCTGCGCCCGGCCGCCGCCTGCATCGATCCGGGCAGCGGCCGGCGGCTCGACGTGGCGACCACGCAGCCGGCCCTGCAGCTCTACACCGGCAACAACCTGGACGGCACGCTGATCGGCCCCTCCGGCCGGATCTACCGCTCCGGGGACGGCGTCTGCTTCGAGACGCAGGGCTTTCCGGACGCCCCGAACCAGCCGGACTTCCCGTCCGCGACCCTGCGCCCGGGGGAGGTCTTTCGGGCGGCCACCACGTTCCGGTTCTCGGTGGCGTGAGGCGCCACGCCTTCGAGACACCGGTCTCCGCAGGCGATCGATGATCAGCCCCTTCCCCTGCCCAATGGTGGGTTCCCGTGACCGGGGCCCGCATCCGAACTGCGACCCGCCGAGAGCCGCCAGCCCAGCGCCGCTGTCAGAGACGCGGCCACGATGATCCAAAGGGCGACGGGCAGGGCGCCGTCGAAGCTGGCCAGTGCCGTAAGCAGCGCGCCGAAGATGGCGACACCCAAGGCCGCGCCCGTTTGCCGGGCCGATTGCAGGGTCGCGGCCGCGACGCCCGCATGATGCGCCGCCACGGTACCGAGGGCTCGCCCTCGGCGGCCGCCACCGCTTTCAGGGACGCGTCCCGGGCCCGGAGCCGGTCCCCACGGTGCAATCGGGACCGGCGCTCGAGCCTTGATTCGACGCGCTCGGCCGAACCGCGAGACCCTCAGCCCGCCGCCTCCTCCAACAGGATCTCGCGCTTGCCGGCGTGGTTGGCCGGACCGACGATGCCCTCGGTCTCCATCCGCTCCATCAGGGAGGCGGCGCGGTTGTAGCCGATCTGGAGCCGGCGCTGGATGTAGCTGGTCGAGGCCTTCTGGTCGCGCAGAACCACCTGCACGGCCTGGTCGTAGAGGTCGCCGCCGGTCTCGCCGAACGAGCCCTGGTCGAACACGGCGCCGTCGAGTTCCAGCTCGGCCGCGCCGGCCTTGCCCTTGGTCCCCTTCTCGGGGGCGCCGTCCTCGTCGTCGGCCGTGACGGCGTCGAGGTAGCTCGGGCGGCCCTGGCGCTTGAGGTGGGCGACCACGCTCTCGACCTCGCTGTCGGAGCAGAACGGCCCGTGCACCCGGGTCGTGCGCCCGCCGCCGGCCATGAACAGCATGTCGCCCTGGCCGAGCAGCTGCTCGGCGCCCATCTCGCCCAGGATCGTGCGGCTGTCGATCTTGCTGGTGACCTGGAAGGAGATCCGGGTCGGGAAGTTCGCCTTGATCGTGCCCGTGATCACGTCCACCGACGGGCGCTGCGTCGCCATGATCAGGTGGATGCCGGCCGCGCGCGCCATCTGGGCGAGCCGCTGGATCGCCCCCTCGATGTCCTTGCCCGCCACCATCATCAGGTCGGCCATCTCGTCGACCACGATCACGATGTAGGGGAGGGGGGCGAGGTCCATGGCCTCGTCCTCGTAGATCGCCTCGCCGGTCTGCCGGTCGAAGCCGGTCTGGACGGTCCGGGTCAACACCTCGCCGCGGGCGGCGGCCTCCGAGACGCGGGCGTTGTAGCCGTCGATGTTGCGGACCGCGATCTTGGACATCTTCTTGTAACGCTCCTCCATCTCGCGCACGGCCCATTTGAGGGCGATCACCGCCTTCTTGGGGTCGGTCACGACCGGGGAGAGCAGGTGCGGGATGCCGTCGTAGACCGACAGCTCCAGCATCTTGGGATCGACCATGATCAGCCGGCATTCCTCCGGCTTCAGCCGGTAGAGCAGCGACAGGATCATGGTGTTGATCGCCACCGACTTGCCCGAGCCGGTGGTGCCGGCCACCAGCAGGTGCGGCATCCGGGCGAGGTCGGCGATGATCGGCTCGCCGCCGATGTTCTTGCCGAGGCACAAAGCCAGCTTGTGCTTGCTCTCATAGAAATCCGGCACCGAGAGCAGCTCCCGGAGGTAGACCGTCTCGCGGGTCTCGTTCGGCAGTTCGATGCCGATGACGTTGCGGCCGGGGACCACCGCCACCCGGGCCGAGACCGCCGACATCGAGCGGGCGATGTCGTCCGACAGGCCGATGACGCGGCTGGACTTGGTGCCGGGTGCGGGCTCCAGCTCGTAGAGCGTGACGACCGGGCCGGGGCGCACCGCCAGGATGTCGCCGCGCACACCGAAATCCTGCACCGTCTGCTGGAGGTTGAGCGCGTTCTGCTCCAGCACGTCGGCGTCGACTTCCTCGGCGCCGCTCTCGTCCGGCAGGGCGAGCAGGCCGAGCGAGGGCAGCTCGTAATCGGCGTTCTCGACGCTGGCGATCTCCAGGTGACGGCCGGCCGGGATCAGGTGCGCCCGGGGCGCGACCAGCGGCAGGGCGGGGGCGGCG
>NZ_VRVA01000180.1:0-7463 GCF_008039945.1 Methylobacterium sp. WL64 | reverse complement strand
TGCCTTCGCCCTTCGCATGCCCCCCGAGATCAAGGCCGCCGCCAAGGCCCTGACCAAAGTCGGGTTCGACGAGCCCTCCGACCGCGGCGAGGGCTACATCAACAATGTTTGGCTCCACAGCATCAACGACGCCCTCTGCTACCTGCTGAAGACGGGCCTGAAGGGGACGCTGACCCACATCGACGCCGCTATCGCCGACTTCACGAACCGCGTCGCGATCAGCGGAGAGATGATGGCGTGGTTCCTCCAGAACCCGGCCGCCTCGAACATCCTCCCGCACAACCTGCCCGATGACTCCCGCGCCCGTGCCGCGCTGCAGGAGATCATGAGCCCGGACGGCGTCGAGGATGAGGATTGGGTCGGCGGCATGAGCCGGCGCCAAGTGACCCATGACTATGCCGGGGAGCAGCAGCGGCTCTATGATTTGGTCGAAGCCAAGGGCGTCATTCAGAAGACGCTGGCCGCCCAGGGCTAAGCATCCGCAGAGGGTGGCAAGCGGACCCAGACCCTCCGCCCCGAAGCGGACATTCCACCTCCGACCCAAAACAGGCGAACGGCTCTGAACGTCCTACTGCTTCGCCTCGATCATCGATCGGATGCGGGCGGCCATCTCTTCGATCGGAAATGGTTTGGTTAGCACAGCCATCCCAGGAGCGAGATGGCCGTTGCCAAGGATCGCGTTCTCCGCGTAGCCGGTGATGAACAGAACCTTCAGATCGGGCCGCGACACCCGGGCCGCGTCCGCCATCTGTCGCCCGTTCATGCCCCCGGGCAAGCCGACGTCGGTGACGAGGAGATCGATGCGCACGTCCGATTGCAGCACCTTCAGGCCCGCCGCGCTGTCGCTTGCTTCAATGGCGAGGTAGCCAAGGTCTTCGAGAATTTCGGTGACGAGCATCCGCACGGACGGCTCGTCGTCCACCACCAGAACGGTCTCGCCCTGGTCGGAGCGGGGTAAATCGGCGAGCAGGGCGGTCGGATCATCGACAGCGACGTCGCCGTAGTGGCGCGGCAGGTAGAGGCAGACCGTCGTTCCCTCGCCGATCTCGGAATAGATGCGCACCTGTCCGCCCGATTGCTGCGCGAAGCCGTAGATCATCGATAGGCCAAGCCCGGTGCCCTCGCCGATGGGCTTCGTCGTGAAGAACGGCTCGAACACCCGGGCGATCACTTCGGGGGGCATGCCGGTGCCGGTGTCGGTGACGCAGAGCGAGAGGTACTGGCCCTCGGGAATAACGTGCTTGATCGCGGCTGGCCGATCCAGCCACTTGTTGGCGGTCTCGATAGTGATGCGCCCGCCACCCGGCATCGCGTCGCGCGCATTGATGCACAGGTTCAGCAGCGCATTCTCAAGCTGCGGGGGATCGACCAGCGCGGGCCAGAGCCCGGATGCACCGACCACCTCGACCAGGATGCCCGGTCCGACCGTGCGCTGGATCATCTCGTGCATGCCAGCGACGAGCCGGTTCACGTCGGTGGGCTTGGGATCGAGCGTCTGGCGACGCGAGAACGCCAACAGGCGATGCGTCAGGGCGGCGGCGCGTTTCGCCGCGCCTTGAGCAACGGTCATGTACCGATCGACGTCGGTTAGCCGGCCCTGCTGCATGCGGCTCTGCATGAGTTCGAGCGAGCCCAAGATGCCCGCGAGCAGGTTGTTGAAGTCGTGAGCGAGGCCGCCGGTGAGCTGGCCCACCGCCTCCATCTTCTGCGCCTGTCGCAACGCTTCCTCGATGCGCTCGCGCTCCTCGCCTTGCTGCTTAAGCTGTGCATTGGCTTCGGCCAGTTCGTGCAGGTGCTGGCGCTGCTCGGTCAGGTCGGTGAGCACGCCGCACAACAGGGCGACGCCGTCGCCCCGGCTCAGACGGCTGAGCGAGAGATTGGCCGGCACGTGCGATCCGGTGCCTGGTTGTAAGCTGATCTCGCCGCGGGCCGCGCCGTTGCGAGCGGCTCGCGCCAGCAGCCGGATCAAGACCGGACGATCCGCTTCGTGAACGAAGGCACTGAGCGGCTGCCCGATCAGCGCCTCCGGTGGGTGCGCGAGCATCGCCGCGATGCGCGGGTTGCAGTACAGCAGCGCCCCGTCCGAACTGAGTGTGAACGCGCCTTCCTGGATCTGCTCGATCAGCACGCGGTAGGGCCGGTCGGCGTTCTCCAGGGTGTAGACCAAGCGCTCCTGGTTCGGCCCTTCCACCACGACCGCGTCGAAGTCGCCGCGGCGGATCGCAGCGAGCGTCTCCTCGCTCTCCTCTAGCTGCGCCTCCAACTCACGGATGCGGGCACGAGCTGCGTCGAGGGCGGTCGGATCAGCGCCCGGGCTCATCACCGCCTCCGGGAGGCGAGAAGATGCCGAGGCCGCGCAGCACCCGCGCCTCGTCCGAGAGGTCGCCGATGATCCGGCGCACCGGGAGCGGCGTCAGCTTGAGCAGGGTCGGCGCCGCCACGACCTGATCGACCTCGGCTAGCTCCGGCTGCTGATAGATGTCGACGATGGCCAGGCTGAAGCGGCCGGCGAGGTAGCGCCGGCAGATCCGATGCAAGTTCTCGATCGTGCGCTGCGAGCGCGGGCTCGTGCCGGCGATGAACAGGCGCAGTTGGTACTCGGCCGGGTTCGGCGCGTCTGGCCCACCCGGGCTCAAGGCGTGGCGGGATCGCGCGGACGGATGTCGAGGCCGACCAGCACCTTCTCGGTGTTCGAGAGGTCGCCGATGATCCGCTTCAACGGGGCCGGCAAGCGGCGCACCAGGGTCGGGATCGCCAAGATCTGATCGCCCGCGGCGAGCTGCGGGTTCTTCAACAGGTCGATCACCTCGATGTCGTAGCGCCCGGCGAGGTGCTGTTCGCAGACACGCTTGAGGTTGACCAACGCGGTCATCGACTTCTGCGTCTGCCCGGCGACGTACAGGCGCAAGTGATACTGACCCGGGTCGCCATCTTCCTCGGAGACGGGATCAGGGGTGGATGAGATGCGCTCACTCATTCGGCCGCGCTCCTGCGTCGGGCGATGTCGGAGCGGCCGCCAGCCAGCTGCGTCTCGCGTTGAGCGTCTTCACCCAGGAGTAGGGTCTCTTCCTCCTCGGCCGTCTCCAGGCTCGCCCGCAGCTCGGCGATCTGACGCTGGATCCCCTCACGTCGCCGAACCACCTCCCGCTTGCGGCGTTCGCTCTCCTGCCGACGGCGCAGCTCAGCGGCTTCCTCTTGTGCCTCCTGGACGACGCGTGCGGTCCCGGTGAGCACGCCGGCCGGCCCGATGTAGGCGTCGACGAGCTTCAGCCCGGTCGCTGCCATCTGGAACTCCCGGACCTGGTTCGAGTGGCTCATGCCGCGAGCCTTGATCACGTAGAGCGTGCGCGAGCGCTCGCCGTTGGCCTCAATATCCTGCAACTTGATCCACACGTCCATCAGCGAGGACAGGCCGAGGTCGCCGGCCTGACCGAAGGCGCCGTCAGTGCGCAGGCTCGTGAACACCGCGGTGATGCCGCGGCTCTTGAGCATGTCGACCATGCGCAGCAGCGTGGCCTGAAGTTCGACCTCCGGGCCGCGCAGAGCCGAGATCGGGTCGATCACCACGAGGTGGGGCCGGAACTGCTCGATGTCCCGGTGCATCCGCGCGAGGTGCATCTCCAGCCCGTACAAGGTCGGGCGGGCGGCCTCGAACCGTAGCAGGCCACTGTCCACGTGCCGAGACAGATCGAGCCCGACCGAGCGGGCGTTGCGGCAGATCTGCTCGCCGCTCTCCTCGAACACGAACGAAAGGCAGCGCTCGCCGCGGGCGCAGACCGCCTCGACCATGTGACCGCTGATCGTGGTCTTACCGGTCCCGGCCGAGCCGGAGACCAACACGCTGGATCCGCGGTACAGGCCGCCGGGCCCGAACATCGCGTCGAGGCTCTCGATGCCGGTCGAGACGACCTCATTCGACACCTCGTAGCTAAGGTCGGCGGCTGTGACCGGTAGGACGCTGATGCCCTGCTCGTCGATCAGGAACGGGTACTCGTTGGTGCCGTGCGCCGAGCCGCGGTACTTCACGATGCGCAAGCGCCGTGTGGTGATCTGGTCCTCGACCCGGTTGTCGAGCAGCACCACGCAGTCCGAGACGTACTCCTCCAGGCCCTGTCGAGTGAGCTGGCCCTCACCGCGTTCGCCGGTGATGATCGCGGTGAGCCCGCGATCCTTGAGCCAACCGAACAGGCGGCGCAGCTCGGATCGCAAGATGGCGGCATCGCTCAGGCCGGCGAACAAGGTCTCGATGGTGTCGAGCACGACGCGCTTAGCGCCGATCGTATCGACGGCGTAGCCGAGGCGGATGAACAGGCCTTCGAGGTCGTACTCGCCGGTCTCCTCAATCTCGCTGCGCTCGACCTTGACGTGATCGACAACGATCTTGCCCGCAGCCACGAGGCCGTCGAGGTCGTAGCCGAGGGAGGCGACGTTGGCAGCGAGGTCCTCGGCGCGCTCCTCAAAGCTCATGAACACGCCGGGCTCGTCGAACAGCGTCGCGCCGTTCACGAGGAAGGTTGTGGCGAACAGCGTCTTGCCGCAGCCGGCCGCGCCGCAGACGAGTGACGGCCGCCCTGCGGGCAGTCCGCCGTAGGTCACATCGTCGAAGCCGTCGATGCCAGTGCG
Organism: Methylobacterium sp. WL64; assembly: GCF_008039945.1. Lineage (NCBI taxonomy): Bacteria > Pseudomonadati > Pseudomonadota > Alphaproteobacteria > Hyphomicrobiales > Methylobacteriaceae > Methylobacterium > Methylobacterium sp. WL64. The sequence goes on along the minus strand of NZ_VRVA01000180.1, from coordinate 2,840 downwards.
CGCCTTCGGCAGGGTGGTGGCGTGCGGGGAAGGATCAGAGGTCACGCGGCAGTTCCCTGGCCAGCCCAGCGCCGAGGTGCCCACGTGCGGGGTGGTCGGGCGTCATCTCTGCGATGCGCTGACGCAAGGCGGTCTCGATGAAGTTGGTGAGCGTGCGGTTGTCCTGTCGCGCGCACTCTCGGGCGGCAGCCAACACGGTCGGGTCGATCCGCAAGGCGAGCGGTGTCTTCATCGCCACCTTCTCCGATGCGGACGCAGGCCTCGCTTATCGTCTTGTATCGAGGACAGCAATACAGCCGAGCCGGACGCTCGCATGGAAGCGTGGCTGCCGCTAACGCACTGGCGGCACCGAGTTCTTTGAATGCGTGTCGGTCGTCCTTTTGGGTATGCTTGTGTGGAGACGAAGGGCCGCTTTGGATGGTGGGCGGACTTCGACCTGTCATCCGGAAGCGGAAGTTCCGCTTCGCTCCGAAATTGCGGCTCACGAACCCGGTTTCTGGTCGGGAACGATCAGCAGGACGAGGAGGATGAAGGCCGGCACGAGCACACTCCAGAAGGACAAGGCGGCAACACCGAACGCTCCTGCGAGTGCGCCCGCCGCGAACGCCAGCACGGCGGACAACGTGCGCCGCAGCCGAGTGCTTACCTGCTCACTGAGCCTCGCCCCGCACAGGCGGTCGGTAAGATCGATCACGGCCTGAGTGACGTTCACGGTCATCACGGTCGTCGCCGCCAAGTGGCCGATCACCAGACGCCCGATCCCGTTCTGGATGCCCATCGCAGCGACCCCGAGCATGCCGACGCCGATTGCCTTCGAGCCATCCGGTGAGCCGAGCGGTGACATAGCTACACCCGCAATCGCAAAGGCGATCAGGACGGCAGCTTCGAGTGCCAGCAAGGGGCGAAGCGGCGACGATCCTCTCCGCTCAAGGGCCAGGGTGATCAGGCGCGTGATGGCGACGGCCAGGATGAACGTCGGTAGGGCGAGCAACTTGGCGAGGACGCCGGTCGAGGTAGAGATCAACTCCGCACCGATCAGGACGAAGTTGCCGGTGACATGGGCCGTGAAGAGGCCGGTCAGGGCGATGAAGGCGGCGGCGTCCACGAAGCCGGCGATGAAGGCGAGCCCGGAACCGATCACGGTGTCTCTAGCAGTGTGAGCGAACACGATGCATCGGCCTCCTCAGCGCCCAACCCGGTTATAGGGCTTCATCCACCAAGGTGCTGGAAAGCGGACCTTCCGCGGGTCTGCAAATGGTCGGGAAGCGGACCCATCTATCTGTACCGTAGGAGGAACAACCGGTCTGGCAACGACCATCGCTGACCAAAAACCTGCAACCCTGCATGCCGGTGTTGCGGCGAGCCTCTTCCCCGCTTCGCCGCAAAGCCTTAATCGAGGGATGGAAGGATGCCGGTGGTTCGGGTTGCCGGTGATCAGGGAAGCCGCGATGCATGTGATCCTGGTGGCGACCCAGAAGGGCGGCAGCGGCAAGTCCACCCTCTGCGCTCATTTCGGGTCGTTGGCCCAACGCGAAGGGCCCACGCTTCTGGTCGACGCCGATCCGCAGGGCTCCTTGTCCTTCTGGTACAAGCGCCGCTCAGCCGAGACCCCGCTGCTTGCTAAGGCGGACGGCAACACGATCGCCGGGATCCTCGACGCAGCGGAGGCCGACGGTATCGCCTGGGCGGTCGTCGACAGCCCACCGCACAACGCGCCGTTGACGGCCTCGCTGATGTCTCGCGCAACCGTGACGGTGATCCCGGTCAGGCCTGGCCCGTTCGACCTCGACGCCGTTGCGGCGACCCTGGCGATGGCCCGCAGCCTCAGGGCGCCGATCGCTTGCATCATCAACGCCGCGCCGCCGCCGACTAGGGACGCCGAGATATCGATCGTCGCCGAGGCGCGCGCCATGCTTTCCGGGATGGGAGCGCCAGTGCTCCCCGGCCAGGTGTCGCAGCGCGCCGGCTTGAGCCATGCCCTGATTTCCGGCCAGTCCGTGAACGAGTACGACCCCCAGGGGAGGGCGGCCACCGAGATCGCGTCCATGTGGTCACAGGTGGTCGCGCTAGCCCACGAATTCCGCCGCAAGTAGTAGAAGCGGCATCGCGGTAAGCCGCGCATCCTGCATCCCTTTAACCCGCAATCGAGGCATCAACGATGGCTGGCCCGGTCCGTCCGAAACTCAACAGCTTCGTGGAGCAGAAGGCGTCGGCACCTGTGCCCGCTGCGGCCGTGTCGGATGATGCCGAGCCCTCGCGGGAAGCCGAGCCGCCTGCCCCTGGCCCGTCCGACCTGAAGACGATGCAGGTCCGCGTGAACCGTGCGGGCTGGGTCGAGATGTCCAGGCTGGCGCAGGACCTCGACATTCCGCTTGAACGACTGATGGTCGATGCGTTCAACGACATCCTACTCAAGCATCGCAAGCCGCCGGTGGTCGAACGGCGATTGCCCATCAAAAAGGGGTGAACTGGCTATCCAGAGGGCGAGGCTCCCCAAGCCTGATCGCAGGCTTGCAGGTTTTAAGGCATTCCGGACGGGAGGAATGCCGCCGAGGCTATAGGACCGCGCGCGGGTCGCGCGGGATAGGGCGAGCCTCTTCATAGCCAATTCCCGTACCGTCCCAGCGAGCGCATGGCGGTGCCAGCGAGGGCCCACCAAGTTGGGTTGAGGACCAGCGAAAATCCGAACACAGTTTTCATAGCCGGACGGCTACGGAGGCTGGCGATGGCGACTTGTAAAATATGCAACGACACGCTCAAGCATAGTAATATACGCCAAGCTAGCCGATCATCAGGTTGTAAATGTTCGGAAATACTAACTACTGAAAGTATAAGTCTAA
>NZ_VRVA01000017.1:0-80370 GCF_008039945.1 Methylobacterium sp. WL64 | reverse complement strand
GCCCTCACAACCCCAAGATCCCCTTGGCGATGACGTTGTGCTGGATCTCGTTGGAGCCGCCGTAGATCGAGACCTTGCGGTTGTTGAAGTAGCTCGGCGCCGCCGCATCGACCCAGTCGAAGCCGCCGGGCAGGTTGTTGGCGCCGGCCCCGCGCGATGGTGCTGCCAGCGCGAACGGTCCGGCGAGCTCGACCAGCAACTCCGTCGCCGCCTGCTGCAGCTGCGAACCGCGGATCTTGAGGAGCGAGGAGGCGGGATCCGGCTCCACCGAATCCGCGCGACCCTGCTTGGCCGCCACCCGCATCTGGGTGATCTCCAGCGCCTTCAACTCGACCTCGACCTCCGCGACCCGGCCGCGGAAGTCGCGGTCGTCCCACATGGTCCCGGAGCCTGCCGGCATCTCCTTGGCGAGGCGCTTGATCCGCTGAATGCGTTCCTTGGTGAGGCCGATCCGGGCGATGCCGGTGCGCTCGTTGGCGAGCAGGAATTTTGCGTAATCCCAGCCTCGGTTCTCCTCGCCGACGAGGTTCTCGAGGGGAACGCGCACGGAATCGAAAAAAACCTCGTTGACCTCGTGCCGGCCCTCGAGGGTCAGGATCGGCCGCACGGTGATGCCGGGGGTCTTCATGTCGATCAGGAGGAAGGAGATGCCGCGCTGCTTCTTGGCCTCGAAGTCGGTGCGCACGAGACAAAAAATCCAGTCGGCGTGCTGGCCCAGCGTCGTCCAGGTCTTCTGGCCGTCCACGACGTAGTGGTCGCCGTCGCGCACGGCCTTGGTCTTCAGGGAGGCGAGGTCCGAGCCGGCGCCGGGCTCGGAGAAGCCCTGGCACCACCAATCGTCGAGATTGGCCGCGCGGGGCAGGAAACGCGCCTTCTGGTCCTGCCGGCCGAAGGTCGCGAGCACGGGGCCGAACATGTAGCAGTTGAACTGCTGCGGCAGCGGCACCGCGGCCTGGAACAGCTCCCCGGTGTAGATGTAGCGCTGGATCGGGGTCCAATCCCGGCCGCCCCATTCCTGCGGCCAGTGCGGCACCGCCCAGCCCTTGGCGTTGAGGATCCGCTGGCTGGCGACGATGTCCTCCTTGGCGAGGCTGCGCCCCTCCGAGACCTTCTTTCGTATGTCAGCCGGGATCTTCTCCCGGCAGAAGCTACGGACCTCGTCGCGGAACGCGATTTCGTCCGGCGTAAAGCGCAGATCCATCGTCAGCCTCCGATCTCGAACAGGCCGGCGCAGCCCTGGCCGCCGGCCACGCACATGGTCACCACGGCGTAGCGCGCCCCGCGGCGGCGGCCTTCCAGGAGGGCGTGCCCCACGAGCCGCGCCCCCGACATGCCGAACGGATGGCCGACCGCGATGGCGCCGCCGTTGACGTTGACCTTGTCCGGATCGATCCCGAGCGTGTCCCGGCAATAGACCGACTGGGACGCGAAGGCCTCGTTCAGCTCCCACAGGTCGATGTCGGCGACCGTGAGCCCCTGCCGCTCCAGCAGGCGCGGCACCGCGAAGACCGGGCCGATGCCCATCTCGTCCGGCCCGCAGCCGGCCGAGGCGAAGCCCCGGAAGGTGCCGAGCGGCGTGAGGCCGCGCCGGGCGGCCTCCTCGGCCGACATCAGCACGCTGGCGGCGGCCCCGTCCGAGAGCTGGCTGGCGTTGCCGGCCGTGATGAAGGCGCCCTCCCCGCGCACGGGCTTGAGCTTGGCGAGGCCCTCCGGCGTCGTGTCGGGGCGGTTGCCCTCGTCCTTGGTGAGCCGCGTCTCGACCTCCCGGGTCTCGCCGGTGGCCTTGTCGGTCACCGCCATCACGGCGCTCATCGGGACGATCTCGTCGTCGAACAGACCCCGCTCCTGCGCGGCGGCGGTGCGGCGCTGGCTCTCCGCCGCGAAGGCGTCCTGCACCTCCCGGGAGATGCCGTAACGCGCGGCCACGATGTCGGCGGTCTCGATCATCGGCATGTAGATCGCCGGCAGGTGCGCCTCCAGCCAGGCGTTGCGGGTCAGCTCCCGCTGGACCTTTGGCTGGACCAGGCTGATCGACTCGACCCCGCCGGCCACGGCCACTGGAACGCCATCGAGGATGATCCGGCGGGCGGCGCTCGCGATCGCCTCCAGGCCCGAGGCGCAGAAGCGCGAGACCGTGACGCCGGCCGATTCCACCGGGATCCCCGCCACCAGGGCGGCGTGGCGGGCGACGTTGCCGCCGGTGGCGGTCTCCGGATAGCCGCAGCCCAGCACCACCTCCTCGACGGCTCCCGGCTCGAGCCGGGCCCGGTCCAGGGCGCCCCGGATCGCGTGGGCCGCGAGGTCGGCGCCGCGGGTGAGGTTCAGCGCGCCGCGATGGGCCTTGCCGATCGGCGTGCGGGCGGTCGAGACGATCACCGCGTCGGTCATGCCGGATTCCTCTTCGGTTCCGCACGGATGTGCAGGTCGGATGCTGGCACAGCATCGGCCGGATGCGGCGCGGGTCCCCTCTCCCGCACGAGAGAGGCGGCGCCGCGCGGGCTGCAGGAGCGACAGCGCCTGATGCCGGCGGGTTGGGGATCCCGAAGGGCGTCACGCCCTTCGGTGGGATGTCGGGGCAACGCCCCGAGGCGTCGGACCTCTCGAAACCGGGACGAAGCCCGTTCGAGCCGGCCGGCCATCAGGCCGTCGCCTTCCAGGCGGCGAAGGTGCCGCCTTCGTCCGCCAGCTTGCGCAGCAGCGGCGCCGGCTCCTGGCTGTCGTCGCCGGCCTCCCGGGCGAAGCGTGACAGCGCCTCGGCGACCGTCCTGAGCCCGACCGTGTCGGCCCAGTGCATCGGGCCGCCGCGCCAGGCCGGCCAGTTGTAGCCGTTGATCCAGATCGTATCGATGTCGCCGGGCCGGGCCGCGATCCCCTCTTCGAGGATCCGGGCGCCCTCATTGACCATCGGGTACATGAGCCGAGCGACAATCTCGTCGGGGCTGAACGTGCGACGTGCGACGCCGTGCTCGGCGGCGGTCTTCTCGATGAGCGCGTCCACCTCGGGATCGCGGGTCCCGGTCCTGGCGCCGTCCGCATACACAAAGAAGCCGCGGCCGGTCTTCTGGCCGAACCGGCCCATCTCGGCCAGCGCGTCGGCGACCGGGGCCCGGCCGCCGAAATCCTTGCGGGAGCGCCAGCCGATATCGAGGCCGGCGAGGTCGCTCATGGCGAAGGGGCCCATCCGGAAGCCGAAGGCGGTCACGGCGGCGTCGACCTCATGCGGCAGCGCGCCTTCGAGCAGCAGGCGCTCGGCGGCCCGGCTGCGGCGCTCCAGGATGCGGTTGCCGACGAAGCCGAAGCAGACGCCCACCGTCACCGGGAGCTTGTTGAGGCGCTTGGCCAGATCCAGCGCGGTGGCGAGCACGTCGGGCGCGGTCTTCCCGGCCCGGACCACCTCGACGAGGCGCATGACGTTGGCCGGGCTGAAGAAGTGCAGCCCCAGCACGTCCTGCGGCCGGCCGGTCACCGCCGCGATGGCGTCGACATCGAGATAGGAGGTGTTGCTCGCCAGGATCGCCCCCGGCTTGGCGATGCCGTCGAGTTTGGAAAAGATCTCGCGCTTGACGCCCATGTCCTCGAAGGCCGCCTCGATCACGATATCGGCCTCTGCGGCGTTCTCCAGGCCGATCGCCCCGGTGATCCGGCCGACCCGCGCATCGCGCTGGGCCTCGGTGATCGAGCCGCGCTTGGCCGAGCCCGCATAGAGGGCCTTCACCCGGTCGAGGCCGCGCTCCAGGGCGCCGGCCTCGGTCTCGATCACGGTGACCGGGATGCCGGCATTGGCGAAGCACATACTGATCCCGCCGCCCATGGTGCCGGCGCCGATCACCGCGGCCGTCTCGATGGCGCGACGGGGCGTCTCCTTCGACAGGCCCGGGACCCGGCCCGCCTCGCGCTCGGCGAAGAAGGCGTAGCGCAGGGCCTTCGAGCGCGGATCCTCCACCAGCGTGCGGAACTCGTCCCGCTCGACGGCGACCGCCGCGTCGAACGCGGTCGGGTCAAGGCCGGCGCGCACGGCCCGGACCAGGGCACGGACGTTGGTCGCCTGCGGATCGCGCTTCACGGCCTCCTCGGCCAGCGCCTCGAAACTCTGCCGGGCCTCCGGCGTCAGCCTGTCCGCCCGGTCGCGCACCCGCGGCAGGGCGCCGGAATCGGCCAGTTCCAGGGCCCGGGTGCGGGCCGCCGGGACGAGGTCGCCCAGCACGACGGCATCGACGATGCCCCGCTCGGCGGCCGCATCGGCCGAGATTGGCGAGCCGGTGAGCATCATCGTGAAGGCGGCGTCCGGCCCGATCAGGCGCGGCAGGCGCTGGGTGCCGCCGGCTCCGGGGATGATCCCGAGCTTGATCTCCGGCAGGCCGAGCTTGGCCGCCGGCGCCGCGATCCGGCCGTGGCAGGCCATCGCCAGTTCCAGTCCGCCGCCGAGCGCCGCGCCGCCGATCGCCGCCACCACCGGCTTCCGGCCGGCATCGAGCCGCTCCAGCACGTCGGGCAGGCTCGGGGCCTGAGGCGGCTTGCCGAATTCCGAGATGTCGGCCCCGCCGACGAACACCTTGCCCTCGGCCGCCAGCACGATGGCGCGCACCGAATCGTCCGCCTCCGCCCGGGCCAGGGCGGCATCGAGGGCAGCCCGCAGCCCGGCGCCGAGCGCGTTGACCGGCGGGTTCGCCAGCGTGAGCACGGCCACGCCGCCATCGACCTCGTAACGAACCAAAGCGTCGCGCTCCCTGTTCTGCATTGCAGAATGATCGTTTGCATTTTGCGGGGATGTTGATCTGCGATCCCCGACTCGTCAAGGATGCGCCGGCATCGCCCTTGACCCGCGTCGTGGCGTTCCGCATTGCAGACGCCGCTCAGCTGAACGGTTTGACCGGTGCCGGACGCCATGCCATTCAGACCCGCCCCGGGCACGATTCCGACCCTGGCCCGCCCAGCCGGGTTCCATGGGAAGGGCCGCCCGATCGATCAGGGAGGATCGCCGTGCGCGGTATCGGCCAACAGCCCGGCAGCCTCCGATGAGCGACGGATCCGAACAGGGGCCGGCTAGCCGCCTGCCCGAGACCCTGCGCGGTCGCCTCGCCCTGCCGGTGATCTGCGCCCCGATGTTCATCGTGTCGGGGCCGGAACTCGTGATCGCGCAATGCCTGGCCGGGGTGGTCGGCGCGTTCCCGGCGCTCAACGCCCGGCCCGCCGCACTCCTCGACGAATGGCTTTCGACGATCACCCGGACCCTGGCTGAAGCGCGCGCGAAGGATCCCGCCCGCAAGATCGCGCCCTTCGCGGTCAACCAGATCGTCCACGCGTCGAACGACCGGCTGGCGCACGACGTCGAGGCCTGCATCCGGCACCGGGTGCCGATCATCATCACGTCGCTGCGGGCGCCGGACGCGGTGATCCGCCCGGTCCACGGCTATGGCGGCGTGGTGTTCCACGACGTCACCACGGTCCGCCATGCCGAGAAGGCCCTGGAAGCCGGGGTCGACGGGCTGATCCTCGTCTGCGCCGGCGCGGGGGGCCATGCCGGCACGCTGAGCCCCTTCGCCCTCGTCGGCGAGATCCGGCGCTTCTACGACGGGCCGCTGATCCTGTCGGGGGCGATCACCACCGGCTCGGCGATCCTGGCCGCCCAGGCCATGGGCGCCGACCTCGCCTACATGGGCACCCGGTTCATCGCCACCCGGGAGGCGAACGCCGCGTCCGGCTACAAGGACATGATCGCCGGCAGTGCCGCCGCCGACGTCCTGTACACCCCCTACTTCACGGGCGTGCCGGGCAATTACCTGACGCCGAGCATCCGCGCCGCCGGGCTCGATCCCGAGGCCTTGCCGGTGCGCGACAAGACCGCGATGGATTTCGGCAGCGCCGGCGTGAAGGCCTGGCGGGACGTCTGGGGCGCCGGCCAGGGGGTCGGCACCATCGCGGACGCGCCGGCCACCGCCGACCTGGTGGCCCGGCTCGTTCGGGAATACGCCGCCGCCCGGGCCGGGCTCGGGGGCGTCGCCGCGGCCTATGCCGGCGAGGCCGTCCCGTGAGCCTCCGTGTCGCCGATCCCGAGCCCGGGATCCGGCTGGTCACCATCGACCGGCCGGAGCGCCGCAACGCCCTCGACCGGGCGACCTATGCGGGCCTCTCCGCCGCCTTCGCCGCGGCCGGCGCCGACGAGACCGTGCGCGCCGTGGTGCTCACCGGGGTGGGCGGCTGCTTCACGGCCGGCAACGACCTCAGGGACTTCCAGGATGTCGAGACCGACGGCGACAGCCCGGGCCTGACCTTCCTGAAGGCCCTGCGCGGCTGCCCGAAGCCCGTCGTCGCGGCGGTGGAGGGGCACGCGGTCGGCATCGGCACAACGCTGCTGCTGCATTGCGACCTCGCCTATGCCGGGGACGGCGCCCGCTTCCGCCTGCCGTTCACGGCGCTCGGGCTGAGCCCGGAAGGCGGTTCGAGCTACCTCCTCCCGCTCATCGCCGGCACCAAGCGGGCGGCCGAGCTGCTGATGCTCGGCGAGCCCTTCGGCGCCGCGGAGGCGGCGGCGGCCGGCCTGATCAACGCCGCCGTCCCGCAGGGCGCCGCCCTGGACACCGCCCTCGCCCGAGTCCGTGCCCTGGCCGCCCTGCCCCCGGTCTCGATCGCCGCGACCAAGCGCGCCCTGCGCCGGGGCCACGATGACGTGGTCGCCCGCACGCTCGCCGAGGAGGCGCAGGTGTTTCACGGGCTCCGCCGCGGCCCGGACGCGCAGGCGGCCTTCGCGGCGTTCCTGCGCCGATGAACGCCGTGGGTGAGGCCCTGCTGGGTGATCCCGAGGCGACGCCGGGCGACGGCGCCAACGAGCGTGGCGCCAAGGAGGATCGCCACTTCGTCACGGCGCTCGGCCGTGGCCTCGCGGTGCTCGCCTGCTTCGGGCCCGGCCGGACCAGCCTGGCCAACCACGACCTCGCGGCGGCCTGCGGCCTGCCGCGCTCGACCGTGTCGCGCCTCACCTACACGCTGACCAAGCTCGGCTACCTGCACCACACCGCCGAGACCGGCCGCTACCGACTGGGCCACGCGACCATCGCGCTGAGTTCGGCGGCCCTCGGCGGGCTCGACGTGCGCGGCATCGCCCGACCGGTGCTGCGGGCGGTCGCCGAGGCCGCCAACGCCTCGGTGGGGCTCGGAGTGCGCGACCGGTTGAGCATGCGCTACGTCGATTGCCAGCGCGGTCCGGCCGCGATCTCGCTGAACCTCGACACCGGCTCGCGGATCTCGCTCGCGCGCAGCGCCATGGGTCGCGCCTACGTGGCGGTCTGCCCGGAGCGCGAGCGCGAGAGCATCTACGAGGACCTGAAGGCCCTCGACCCGGTGGCCTGGCCCGCCCTGCGGGCCGGCCTCGACCGGGCCGTGGCCGAGCACCGCGAGCTCGGTTGCTGCACCTCGTTCGGCGAGTGGCAGGAGACGGTCTGCGCGATCGCGGTGGGATTTCATCCCGGCGGCGGCCTGCCGGCCATGTCGGTCAATTGCGGCGCCCCGACGATCATCACCGACGCCCGGTTCCTGATGGACGTGGTGCGGCCGAAGCTCGTCGCAGCCGTGCGCGGCCTCGACGGCGTGATGGGAGCATGAGGACCCGTTCCATGGAAACCGATCCATCCCAAGATCTCCCGCTCGCCGGCATCCGCGTCCTCGACCTGTCCCGGGTCCTGGCGGGGCCGTGGTGCGCGCAGGTGCTCGGCGATCTCGGCGCCGACGTGATCAAGGTCGAGCACCCGGAGCGCGGCGACGACACGCGGGACTGGGGCGTGGCGACCAGCCCCGGCAACACCTCGTATTTCGACAGCGTGAACCGCAACAAGCGCTCGATCGGCGTCGATCTCGCGACGCCCGACGGGCTGGCGATCGTCAAGGCGCTGGCCCGCGAGAGCGACGTGCTGGTCCAGAACTTCAAGACCGGCGGGGCCGAGAAGCTCGGCCTCGGCTACGCGGCGCTGTCGGCCGAGAATTCCGGGCTGATCTACTGCTCGATCGCCGGCTACAGCTCCGACGGCTCGGAGGCCGGACGGCCCGGCTACGACCTCGTGGTGCAGGGCGAATCCGGCGTGATGGCGCTGAACGGCGAGGCGGGCGGCCCGCCCCTGAAGTTCGGGGTCGCGGCGGTGGACCTGTTCACCGGGCAATACGCGGCCCAGGCCGTGCTGGCGGCCCTGTTCCAGCGCGAGCGCACCGGGCGCGGCAAGGCGATCGACCTCGCCCTGTTCGATTGCGGCGTGGCGCTGACCTCCTATTACGGCCTGGAGGCGCTCGCCCGGGGCATCGATCCGCCGCGCTACGGCAACGCCCACCCGTCGATCGTGCCCTACGGGGTGTTCGAGGCGGGAGACGGGCCGGTGGTGATCACGGTCGGCAACAACGCCCAGTACCGCCGGTTCTGCGAGCAGGTGCTGGAGCGGCCGGACCTGTGCGCCGACCCGCGCTTTGCGACCAACCTCGACCGCTCGAAGAACCGCGCCGCCTTCATCCCGATCCTGGATGCCGAACTCGCCAAGTGGGAGCGCGCGCCGCTGATCGCGCGCCTGCGCGCGGCCGGCATCCCCTGCGGCGAGGTGATGGGCCTGCGCGAGGCGCTGACCTGTCCGCGCGCCCGGGAGGCCGGTCTGGTGGTCGAGGGCGCCGACAACGCCCACGTCATCGCCCCGCCCTACCGGCTCGACGGGCGCCGGCTGCCGGTGCGTCGCATGCCGCCGGGCCTCGGGGATTCGAGCGCCGAGATCCTGGCCGAGCGGCTGGATGTGTCGGCGCAGGCGCGGGACGCGCTGGTGGCGAAGGGCGTGGTCCGGTAGCGCGCCCTCAGCCCTCGACGGCGCCCAGCCGGGCGCGGGCATCGTCGAGCACCCGGGTCAGGGCGTCGTCCCAGGCGACCCGCGGCTGCCAGCCGGTGGCGTCGTGCAGGCGGGTGGAATCGCCCGCCGCCAGCGGGATCTCGTTCGGGCGCACCCGCTCGGGGGCGATCCGGATCTCGAACGGCACCCGGGCGCGGGCGCGCAGGCCGTCGAGGACGCTGGCGATCGTGCGGGGGACGCCGGAACTGATGTTGAACACGCTCCCGTCCGCCAGGGCTTCGGACCGGCCGATCAGGTCGGCATAGGCGCCCGCGACGTCGGCGACGTCGAGGAAATCGCGGTACGAGGACAGGTTGCCGACCTCGAGGAGCGGTGCCGCAAGGCCGGCCTCGATCCGGGCGATCTGCCCGGCGAAGGAGGCCACGACGAAGCGCTCGTCCTGGCCCGGGCCGATATGGTTGAACGGCCGCAGCACCACGAGCTTCACGCCGATCCGGGGCAGCAGGTCGCGCAGCAGCTGCTCGCCGACCCATTTCGACCGGGCGTAGGTGTTGCGCGGCAGGGGCTCGGCCGCCTCGGACAGCGCGTGGCCGGCCAGGAAGGCACCGCCGTAGACCTCGCCCGAGCTGACGAAGAACAACGTGCAGCCCGGCACCGCCTCGACGGCCGCCACGAGGTTCATCAGGCCGTTGACGTTCACCCGCCAGGTCTGCCCCGGCCCGGTGGCGGACTGGCCCACCGAGGCGAGGCCGGCCAAGTGGAGGATCTCGGTCGGCCGGAAGCGCGCCACGAAGGCGCCGAGGGCCGCCTCGTCCAGGAGGTCGATGCGCGCGTAGGTGACGCCCTCCGGCAGGCTCGGCGCTTCCCCGCGGCCGATGCCGACCACCCGGGCGCCCGATCCGGTCAGGAGCGGCAGCACATGGCCGCCGACGAAGCCCGCCGCGCCGGTGACGAGGATGCGTCTCACGCCAGGCCTGCCGATCCGTTCCACGGGGTCATCATCATCGTGCAGTCCCGGACGAGATCAGGCGTTGTCTCCCTCAACGAGAAGGCAGCGATATAAACCCGCGCACCGGCAAGGAAATGGGATCCCGAAAGGTACGAGACCCTTCGGCAGGGTGCGGGGCTCCGCCACGCACCCATAAGGGGTCGAAGACCTCTCGAAACCCTGGCTCGTCAGTTCATCGTCCGGGTGCCCCAGCGGGTCCCCATGCGGCTCTGGGCGCTGCCGGGGGAACTGCCCGCGTCGGCGCCGATCGCCGGCCCGGACGCGGTCTGCGGCCTGTGCTGGGAGCCGGCTGCCATGGGCGTCGAGGCCACCATGTCGGGCACCTCGGCGAGGTGTTCCTCGTCGCGATCGGTGGCGAACTGGCCGGCCTTGCGGAACGGCCAGAGATAACCCGGAACCACCGCCTCGGCCGCGGTCGGGCTGATGCCGAGCGCCTCGATGGTCCGGCCCTCGGCCTTGGCGGCCTCGGACACGACGTTGTCGTTCTGGAGCAGGATCACCTGGTCGCGGGTGAGCTTCAGGCTGTCGGGCAGCAGGCCGAAGGTCAGGGTGTCGGCGACCTCCAGGAACCGGGCCTGGAGCTTGGCCACCGGCAGCGGCAGGTCCACCACCGCGCGCTTCCGCTGGATCGTCTTCAGCATGTAGCGGACGAGGTGCTCGAGCGTCGCGACTTCGGGGCCGCCGAGCTCGTAGACCTTGCCGCCCGGCACCGCGCCATCGACGGCCCGGGCGATCGCCTCGGCGACGTCGCCCACGAAGACCGGCTGGAAGCGCGACTGGCCGCCCGCCAGCGGCAGGACCGGCAGCGCCCGAGCCAGCCCGGCGAAGCGGTTGAAGAAGCTGTCGCCCGGCCCGAAGACCAGCGAGGGCCGGAACACCACCGCGTCCGGACAGGTGGCGAAGATCCGGGCCTCGCCCTCCGCCTTGGTGCGGGCGTAGTGTGACGGCGAGGCCGGATCCGCCCCGATCGCCGAGACGTGGATCATCCGGGCACCCTGCCGGGCTGCGGCGCGGGCGATCTCGGCCGCACCTTCGACCTGCAGGCGTGCGAAGCTCTGCGAGCCGGTCTCCTGCAGGATGCCGACGAGGTTGATCACCACGTCCGAGCGCTCGGCCGCGCGGGCCACCGATTCGGGGTAGCGCAGGTTGGCCTGGACGGCCACGATCTGGTTGACCTTGCCCAGCGGCTGCAGGAACAGCGCCAGGTCCGGCCGGCGCACCGCGACGCGGATCCGGTATCCGCGTTTGGCGAGCGCCCGCACCACGTGCCGGCCCAGGAAGCCGGAGCCGCCGAAGATCGTCACGAGCTGGGATTGCGGGCGCAGGGGGCCCGTTGCTGCGGTGGATGCGGGCATGCTGTCCTGAGGCGTGTTCTGTGGGCCGGTCATCGCCGTGGTCTCGGGCTCCTCGCGCGCCCCGGGGCGCCGTCATGCGGGCCTACTTAGCCTAAGTTCGGCGCCTTGGGAGCCGCCCATGCGCGTCGCGGCGCGATTACCGTGTCCTGGCGCCGGATGCGACCGGGAACGGGCACCGCGCCCGCGCATTTCCACGGACGACTTCGCCGGGCCGTGCGCCGGCCGGGACGCGCCGGGGACCATGATGATTCTAGGGATGCTCGTCTCGGCGGTGATCGCCGTCTTCGGACTGCTCGTCGCGCTGGGCCTGATCGGCCACCCGATCGATGCGCAGCTCGTCACCAATTACGGCTGGAGCATCCTGACCATCGGCGTCGCGCTGTTCGTCCTGTTCGCCTATCGCCGGTTCAGCCGGACGCGGGGCCGGCGCTCGGTCTGACCGACGGGATCAGGCGACCTTGATCCGGCGGCGGATCTCCCGCGCCACCGCCGGCCGGCCGTCGGCGCCCCGGCTCACCGAACGCGGCGCGCCGACCGTGATGCTCTGGCTCTCGCGGGCGATGAAGGCGGTGGGCATCTCCGCCTTGAGGTCCGCCTCCATGTCGCGCAGCGCCGTATCCGAATGGGCCGGATGCAGGTGGATGATCGCCAGCGCCTTGACACCGGCCGTCCGGGCCAGCTCGACGCCCTTCTGCCAGGTGGAGTGGCCCCAGCCGCGGCAGGTCGGATACTCGCCGTCGGTGAACATGCCGTCGTAGACCATCAGGTCGGCGCCTTCGACGAACCGCGCCAGCTCGGGATCCGGCCAGGGGTCGCTGTGCTCGATGTCGCTGATCAGGCACAGGCGCTGGCCGCCATGCTCGAAGCGATAGCCCACCGAGCCCTGCGGGTGGTTCAGCAGGATCGTGTCGACCCGGGCGCCATCCGGGAACGTCAGGGACTGCCCGGCCTCGAAGCCGTGATGGTTGAACGTGCAGCACAGCCTGTCGAGCGTAACCGGGAACAGCGGCGGCGCGAACAGACGATCGAGCGTCGGGCCGGCCGATTCGCCGCCGAGATTGCCGCAATAGGTGTTGATCACCCGGTCGCAGTCGAGGACTGCCGGCTTGAAGAAAGGGAGGCCCGCCGTGTGGTCGAGGTGCAGGTGGCTGAACAGGAGGTCGACTTCCCGGGGGAGATCGGTGCGGTGGCCCTGACCGAGGTTGTAGATGCCGGAGCCGGCATCGACCACGAACATCCGCTCCCCGCAGCGCACCTCGAGGCACGGCGTGTTGCCGCCGAATTCGGCGTATTGCGGACCGCTGACCGGCGTCGAGCCACGGACGCCCCAGAATCGGAGGACGAGGCCCTTGTCGGCCGCACGGATAGTCGGCTCGGAACACTTGGACATGGCGATCACGAATCTGCGGACAGTCGGTCCCGATCCGTTACGATCGAAACCCCGTCGCCGTTCCGGGAAGGTAGCGCTGATTACGGCAGGCCGACGGGACAGGAGTACCGCTCATCCCCTGCCTTACAATGAATTGGGGGGTCGCAGGCCGTCGTGATGTGCGTCCGCGCACACGGATGGGCCGCGCCCCGGCGCTGCGGCTCCCTTAGAACCGCGCGGCGGATGCGACAAGCCCGGCGTTGGCGCTGCCGGGAATCAGCGGCCCGCCGACCGCGCCCGGGGCCCAACCCAGGCCCGCCGCCAGCATCGCGGGCAGGCCGTCGCCGTAGCGCGCCGGGAGCCGGCCAGCCAGCGCCCCGAACGGGTCCGGGGCCCGGTCGTAGACCGGGACGAAGCCCGCCATTCGCCGCAACGCGAGGGCGGAATCGGGGGCGGCCCAGGCGGCCCACACCGCCTCCGGCACCGGCCGCGGCGCCCGGTGACCCGGCACGACCACCACCTCCTGGCCGGCGAAGGCCAGCGCCTCGGGGCGGCTGACGTCGCCGACCGCGCCGCCCCGGGCGGTGTAGGCCGCCCAGAGGGCGTGCTGGCCGCCGTCGGAATAGGTGGTGCGCACGGCCGGCTCGCCGGATTCGGCGAGCGCCGCCATCCGGGCCTCCTCGATGGCGCGGTGGGTCGCGACGGCGGCTTCCCGCGCGGGGTCCCGGGACGGCGCGAAGGCGTAGCGGCCGGCGACGACCGAGACCTGCAGCTCCTCCTTGCTCGCCTCGAACCGGTCCGAGCCGGCCTTGAGCTCGCGCCAGAACCCGATGTTCGGGTCGGTGCGGTGGCGGGCCATGTTCTCGGCACTCATCCGGAACGGGTAGGACTGGAACTGGAACGCCGCCTGCCCGCCGTTCAGGGCCTCGCGGGCGATGGCGTAGATCTCCCCGACCGTGCCGTCGGTCATGGCGAAGCAGCCCATCGACGAGCAGATGCCGTGCACCATCACGGCCGAGCCGGTGCCGCCATGGGCGCGATCGTAGGCGTTGGGGTAGCCGACATCGAAGGACAGGTAATAGTGCGAGTTCGGGTTCATCTGGCGCCGGGGCACCGAATAGAACCCCTCCGGGGTCTGCCGGTCGCCGCTCTTGCGCTTGGGGCCGAGCTGGCCGGACCAGCGGCAGATCGGGAAGGTCTTGATGTGGACGTACCCGGCCGGGCCCTTCTTCCAGACCTCGATCTCGGATTCCTTCTTGTAGGCCCGGAACAGCACCGGGGCGGCGGCACTGGTGCCCTTCTGCGCCATCAGGGCGAGCGTCGCGGCCGGGATCGGCGCGTCGGCCTTCCCAGCCTGCGCCGCGACGGAACCGCAGACGGTCAGCAGCACGAGGCCGGCGGTCAGGGATCTCGGTATCGGGAGGGGCATGAACCGTCCGCGCCGCATCGGCCGGAGGGGAACACGGCCGTGCACGGTCCGCGGAGGCTGACCGGGCATTGCGGCCGTCGTGAGGCCGTCGCGCCCGTGACGACCGCCGGTCACGCCAGGGCTGGCTCCGCGCCGACGGCGCCCGCGGCCTCGATGGCCTGGGGGGCGACCACGGCGCTGTTCTCCACCGCGATCACCGCGTCGAACGGCGCGATCCCGTCGGGTACCCCCGATTCGGGCAGGCAGACGATGAAGCCTCGCCCGGCCCGGGCCTGCCGGAGCCGGGCGAGGCGCTCGCGCACGCCCTCGACCTTGCGCTCGTCGGGCGCCACCGCGACCACCAGGATGTCGGGCTCGCGGGCGAGGCAGCGCCCCAGCTCGATCGCGACGCGCTCCCGGGCGTTGATCGCCCCGTCGGCCAGCGCGCCGGTGCTCGGCTGGATCTCGACCTTGCTGTCCAGGCCGAGCCCGTAGACCGAGGCTTCGAGGCCCTCGTCGGCGAGCACGCGTTGCACCAGTGCCCGCACCCGGGGCTCCGCGTTGGCCTCGCCGAGGCTGATCCGGCCGAACAGCAGGTTCTCCTCCAGGCTGGCGGCCGGATTGACCCGGCCGGGATCGTGGAACTCGACGGCGCCGGCGAGGTGGGGCGGCAGCATCCGGGCGAAGGAGCGGCGCGCCTGAACCAGCCGCTGCTCGAACGCGGCGTCGATCAGCCCGAAGCGGTGGCGGGATTCGCTGTAGCGCAACGCTAGGCCGATCAGCCGGGTGCGGTCGCGCTGGCCGGCCGACCCGCGGCGCAGGCTCGCGGCATTGGGCAGGCGGACCACCAGATCTTCGAAGTAGCCGCGCTCCGAGGCCTGGAACAGCGAATAGTTGTCGAAGAGCGAATGATCGTTGGGTAGATCCGCGAAGATTTCCACCGTGCTGCGCGCCACCGACAGGCCGATCTCGGTGAGCGGCCGCACCAGCTCCTCGGCCTCCAGCACCGCCCTCAGGTACGGGTGGCGGGCGAACCGCAGGGGCGCGAAGGCCCCGCCGACCGGCTCGCCGAACAGGATGTTCTCGCCGATGCTCGCCTGATGGTTGTAGCGGGCCGGGTCGAAAGGCTCGACCAGGCGCTCGGCCCCCTTGGCGGCGAGGGCCGCCCGCATGGTCCGGCGGGCCGTGACGATCGCCGCCGCGAGCCGGGGCTGGCTCGCCGGGTCGAGGCGGCCGGTCAGGCCGCGGGCGTAGACGAAGCCGTCGAGCCCGGCGAGCCGGCTGATCCCGATCAGCCCGATGTCGTCGGGGGCGTTCGCCGGCTCGGTGCCGTAGAGCAGGTTCTGCCGGAGCGAGCCCTCGATCAGGATCGCCTCCCCGGCCGCGAAGGCGATGCGGCGGGCGCGCTCCGCGGCATCGAAGCCGCGCAGGTCGGAGCCCGCGTAGGTGACCGCGCCCGCCGTCGGCTCGACCTGGCCGGCCAGCACGGCCGCCAGCACCCGGGCGCCGCTGCCCCGGCTGCCGGTGATCGCCACGTGGCCCGGCATGGTGACGGCGACGTCCACGCCGGTCAGGCGCTCGCCGGTCGCTGCGTCGAAGGCGCCGACGCCCTGGGTCGCCAGGATTCCGGACCGGGGCAGCGGCTGCGGTGCGAGCCCCGGCCTGGGCGCCCGGGCCTGCCGCCCCTCGAGCAGGGCTATGATGCGGGCGAGGTCGCGGAAGCGCGGCCGGACGGATTTGCGCACCGTCCAGAGCCGGGCGCAGATGCCGGCGAGCCAGCCGGCGAGGCCGAACGCCCCGGTGGCCGCGAGCAGGGCGGCTGGATCGACCGGCGGCGCCGGCGGGCCGCCGGTCTCTGCGGAGCGCCAAAGGGCAGTGCCGATGGCGATGGCGGGGAGGATCACCGCCAGGGCCAGCGCCGGGGCCCGCGCGTAGGCCAGCCGTGCCTCGGCCCGGGCCACCTTGGCGCGCGTCGCCGCGACCCGGGCCGCGATGCGTGTCCGTTCGAGGGCGGCGGCTCCGTGGACGCGAACGGCCGGCAGCCGACGGACCAGGTCGTTCAGGTTCGTCTCGGCCCGGGCGCTGGAACGCAGGCGCAGGTCCTGCCGGTCCCGGGCGCGTTCCAGGACCAGCCCGTAGGCGAGCCCGATCGCCGCCAGGCCGACCGCCGCGGCCGGGATCAGGCGTGGGGCCGCGAGCGCCGCGAAGCCGAGCGCCAGGAGCAGCGCGGCGAGCGTCATCGCCGGCAGGACGATGCCGGCGGCGAGCAGCCGGTCGCCCCGGCCCAGCACCTCGCCGACCAGGCGGGCCAGGCTGCGGGCCTCGTCGCGGGCTCCGGCCGGCGCGTCGAGGATCGCCTGCAGGACGCTCTCCCGGACCGCGTCCGCGGCCCGGTTCTGAGCCTTGAAGCACAGGCGCGCCACGATCCAGCCGATTCCGGCCAGGGCCAGCGCGCAGGCGGCGATGCACAGGAAGGCGGCGAGCTCCAGCTCCGCCGGGCGCATCGGGACACCGTGCGTCAGCACGACGTCGCGGCCGGGCAGCGACAGGGCGAGCCGCAGGAACGGCAGCGTCGGCGCCTCGTCGCGCGGCAGCACCGCGACGAGATCGCGCAGACACAGCAGGGCGAGCGCGCAGAGCGGGGCGCCGACCCCGACAGCGAGGCCGGCCGCAATGGTGTGCAGGCGCCGCGCCGCGCGCCAGGTCAGGACGATGGGGTCGGAATCCATAGGGGTCCGAGGCAGGTCCGGGGTGGGGCGGCGACGGGATCGGGCCGCCGCGCCCGACAGGTCAGGCAGCGCATAGGCCTTCGCGCCGCCGGCGGGAAGTGTCGCGGGCTCGGCACGAGAGGCGCCCGGCATGGTGATCCATGTTCTAGCCCCCGTCTGGAAAAGCTCTAGGTTCCTGGGTGAGGGCCGGCCGCTTTGGTCGCATTGCGCGGGCGGACCGGTGCACCGCACACTTCAACCTGGGATCAACGGTGGGGCGACGCTTGCGGCGAGGGGGTGAGCAGATCGAGCCCGGCGACCGAACCCGCCTGCCCGGCGGGTTTTGCGGCTCGTTGCGCGGGCGCATCTGCCTCCTGCGCGGGAGCGCCTGCCTCCTACGCGGGAGCGCCTGCCCCCTGCGCGGGGCCGCCTGATGGCGCAGCTTTTCACCCCCGGCGCGGACGCGACCTACCGGCTCGCCCTGATGACCGGTGTGGCCTGCCTGGTCGGCCTGCCCGTGTTGGCGGCCGGGATCGTGCGCTCGAACTACGTCACGGGCGTCGGCATCGCGCCGGCCCAGCCCCTGCCGTTCAGCCACAAGCACCATTCCGGCGAGCTCGGCATCCAATGCCGGTATTGCCACACCACCGTCGACAAGGAGGCCACCGCCGGCATCCCGCCGACCCATACCTGCATGACCTGCCACTCGCAGATCTGGACCGGGTCGACGATGCTCAAGCCGGTGCGCGACAGCTACGCGCAGGACAAGCCGCTGGAATGGGTGCGGCTGAACAAGCTGCCGCAATACGTTTACTACAACCACTCGGTGCATGTGACGAAGGGCATCGGCTGCTCGACCTGCCACGGCGACGTGACGTCGATGCAGATGACCTATCGGGCGAACGCCTTCGAGATGCAGTTCTGCCTCGATTGCCACCGGGCGCCGGAGAAGTACGTGCGCACGCCCGATCAGGTCTGGAACATGACCTGGAAGCCGCCGGCCGACCAGGCGACGCTGGGTCCGAAGCTGGTGGCCGAATACCATATCCGCGGCGGTGCGCGGCTCACCGAGTGCGGGATCTGCCACCGATGACGCACACTCCCGACATCGCGGCGTTGCGCGCCAAGCTCGCCGGCGGCGACGGCCCCCGCTTCTGGCGCAGCCTCGACGCCGTCGCCGACAGCCCGGAATTCCGCGACTACCTCGCGGCCGAGTTCCCCTCGGCGGCCCGCCTCGCCGCCGCCCCGGAGCGGCGCGGATTCCTCAAGCTGATGGCAGCGTCCTTCGCGCTCGGCGGCCTTACGGCCTGCGGCGCGGAGGGCGGGCGCGATTACGAGGTGCCCTACGTCAACCAGCCCGAGCGGATCGTGCCGGGCACGAACCTGTCCTACGCCTCCTCGGCCGTGTTCGACGGGTTCGGCAACGGGATCCTGGTCACCACCCGCAACGGTCGGCCGCTGAAGATCGAGGGCAATCCCGATCACCCCTGGAGCCGCGGCGGCACCGACGTGCTGGCCCAGGCCTCGGTGCTCGGCCTCTACGACCCGTTCCGCTCGCAGGCGGTTCAGCACCTCGGCAAGCCGAGTTCCTGGGCGGCGTTCCGGACGGCCCTGCAGACGCAGATTCCGGCCTGGCGCGAGGCCGGGGGTGCGGGGGTGGCGCTGCTGACCGGACCGGTGACGTCGCCCACCGTCGCGGCGCAGATCGCCCGGATGCGGGCCGCCTACCCGGCGCTGCGCTGGTATGTCGGCGCCGGCACCGGCCGCGACGCGATCTACGAGGGCGCCCGCCTGGCCTATGGCCGGCCGCTGGAGACGCAGCCCGATTTCGGCCGGGCGCGCACGATCGTGTCCCTGGACGGCGACTTCCTCGACCTCGGCCCCGGCCAAGTCGGCCTGTCGGGGCGCTGGAGCGCGGCCCGTCGCGCCGCTTACGCCGAGGGCCGCCTGTTGAGCCTCCACGCCGCGGCCCCGACCCCGACCCTCACCAGCGCCAAGGCGGATCACGGCGTCCCCGTCTCGGCCGGACGCCTCGAAGCCCTGGCGCGGGATTTTTTGGCGGTGACTTCAGGCGCCGCGGCGCCGGCCGGCGACGATCCGGTCTCCCGCTGGACGCGCCGCGCCGCCAAGGCCCTCACCGAGGCGCGCGGCGCCGGCATCGTCACGGCCGGGCTGACGGCGAGCCCGGACCTGCACGCACTGGTCCACCGCCTCAACGGCGCGCTCGGCAATACCGGGGCGACCCTGCGGCACACGATGCCCGTGGCCGAACAGGGCTCCGGGACGCTGGCGGACCTGGCGGAGGAGATGGAGCGCGGTGCCGTCAAGGTCCTGATCGTGCTCGGCGGCAACCCGGTCTACGACGCCCCGGGCGCCCTCGACTTCGCCGCCCGGATGGAGCGCGTGCCGCTCAAGATCCATGCCGGGCTCTACTACGAAGAGACCGGCGCGCATGCCGACTGGCACCTGCCCGCCGCCCATCCGCTGGAGAGCTGGGGCGACGTCCGGTCCCTCGACGGCACGGTCGGGCTGATCCAGCCCACGGTGGCGCCGCTCTACAACGGCCGCACCCTCCAGGACATGCTGGCCTTCCTCACCGACGGACGCGGCGGTGAGGAAGGCGCCGACGCGCTCGCCCTGCTCAAGGCGCGTTGGCGGACCGAGGGCGAGGACGCGGCGGCGTTCGAGGCGCGCTTCTCCGATGCCCTGCGCCGGGGGTTCTGGCCGGACAGCGCGGCTGCGACCGAGGAGGTCGCGCTCACGCAGGAGGCCGGCGGCGCCGAACCCTCTACCGGGCCCTCTGCACAGCCCTTTGCCCAGCCCCCCGCCCGATCCTCCGCCGAGGCCGGGATCGAGGTGGTGTTCCGCCCGGACCCCACGGTCTGGGACGGTACCCATGCCGACCTCGCCTGGCTGCAGGAACTGCCGAAGCCGCTCACCAAGGTGGTCTGGGAGAACGTGGTCGCGCTCAGCCCGCATCTGGCCGAGCGGGAGGGTGTCGCGACCGGCGACATCGTGCGGGTCGAGGCGGAGGGGCGCGCCGTCGAGGGCGCCGCCTGGATCCTGCCGGGCCAGGCCGCCGACACCGTGACGCTGAGCCTCGGCTACGGCCGCAGCGTGCCCGACCACCTGTCCAGCGGCCTCGGCTACGACGCCGCCACCCTGCGCCCGGCCGGGACGCCGTGGCGGCTCTCCGGCGCGCGGCTGACGAAGACCGGACGGCGCCGCATGCCGGCGACCACCCAGCATCTCGGCACGATGGAGGGGCAGGACATCGTCCGCGTCCAGGCCGTCGGTTCCGCGCCGGTGGGCGATCCCAAGGGCGCGCCGGCGCCGGCCTCGTTCTACCCGCCGCCGGAGAGCCAGGACCGCTGGGTCGCGGCGCAATGGGGCATGGCGATCGACCTCGACGCCTGCATCGGCTGCAACGCCTGCGTCACCGCCTGCCAGTCGGAGAACAACATACCGGTGGTCGGGCGCGCCGAGGTCGAGCTCGGCCGCTGGATGGGCTGGCTGCGGGTCGACCGCTACTACGCGGGCGGGCTGGACGCGCCGACGACGCATTTCCAGCCGGTGCCGTGCATGCATTGCGAGCAGGCGCCCTGCGAGGTCGGTTGCCCCGTGGAGGCGACCCTGCACGACAGCGAGGGCCTGAACCTGCAGGTCTACAACCGCTGCGTGGGCACCCGGACCTGCCAGAGCTACTGCCCGTACAAGGTCCGCCGCTTCAACTACCTGGACTACACCGGCGGCATGACCCCGGTTCAGCAGCAGCAGCGCAACCCCGAGGTCACGGTCCGGGCCCGCGGCGTCATGGAGAAGTGCACCTACTGCATCCAGCGCATCACGGCGGCCCGGATCACCTCGGCCAAGGACGCCCACGCGCCGATCCCGGACGGCGCCGTCGAGACCGCCTGCCAGGGGGCCTGCCCGACCCGGGCGATCACCTTCGGCAACGTCGCCGACCCGGGAAGCCAGGTCTCGGCCGCCCGCACGGACACGCGGGAATACGCGCTGCTCGGCCACCTCAACACGCGCCCGCGCACCACCTACCTGGCGGGGCTCGCCCCCGCCGCCGATCCGGCCGGACGGGAGGGCTGAGCATGTCCGGCGCGCTCGCAGGCGGTTCGCTGATCCGGCCGGAGGAAACCCTCCAGGGCATCGGCGGCGCGGTCACCGCGATCCCGCTGACGCATCCACGCAACCGGCGCTGGTGGATCGCCTTCGCGGGGGCTGCGGCGCTGCTCGGCGTGTTCGGCTTGACCCTCGGCTACCTGCTCTACGCGGGGCCTGGGATCTGGGCCAACAACAACGCCGTCGTCTGGGCGCTGGACATCGCCAGCTACGATTGGTGGATCGGCGTCGCCTCCGGCAGCCTGCTGGTCTCGGCGGTGCTGCTGCTGCTCGGGGCCGAGTGGCGCGGGGCGGTGAACCGCATCGCCGAGACCCTTGCGCTGCTCGCCACCGCGGCGGCCGGCCTCTATCCGATCATCCATCTCGGTCGGCCGTGGTTCTTCTTCTGGAACCTGCCCTACCCCAACACCTACAACCTGTGGCCGCAGTTCCGCTCGCCGCTGCTGTGGGACGCGATCGACATCGTGGCCTTCCTGGTGATCTGCGTCAGCCTCTGGTTCATCGGCCTGCTGCCCGACCTCGCCACCCTGCGCGACCGCGCCTTCGGGGAAGCGATGCGCCAGGCCGACGCGAAGGCGCCGACCCGCCGGCTCGCCCTGCTGCGCGCCCAGGTCTACGGCATCGTCGCTTCGGGCTGGCGCGGGTCCGCCGCCCATTGGCAGATCTGGGTTCAGGCCTACCGGACGGTGGCGCTGCTAGGCGTGCTGCTGGTGGTCTCGGTCCAGACCGGCGCCTCGGTGATGCTGGCCGGCTCGCTGATGCCGGGCTGGCACAGCACGCTGCTGCCGGTGAGCTTCCTGGTGAACGCGGTCTATTCCGGCGTCGGCATGACGGCGGCGATCGTGGTGCTGATCCGCGTCGTCTACGGCCTCGACGCCCTGGTGAGCGTGCGCCACCTCGACGTGCTCGGCCGCCTGCTGCTCGGCCTCGGCTGCGCCAGCGCCTATTGCTACGCGGCCGAGTATTTCGACACGTTCCTCAACGGCGACCCGGAGGCGCGGGCGGTGCTGGCGCGGCGCATGACCGGCGACCACGCGCTGGTCTCCTGGATGGCGATCCTCCTGTTGGTCCTGCCCGCCCAGGTGCTGTGGTCGGCCCGGGCCCGCGCGGCGCCTCTCGCGCTCGCCGCGGTCGGCCTGCTGGTGGCGGCGGGGGCCTATGCCGACCACGTCATGGTGCTGGTCGTCACTCTGACCCAGGATTTCCTGCCGTCCTCGCGGCTGCCCTACGGGGTGGATCCCTGGGGCGTGGCCACCTTCGCGGGCTCGCTCGGCCTGTTCCTGACCCTGCTGCTGCTGTTCCTGCGCTACCTGCCGGCGGTCTCGATCATCGAGAGCCGCCGCCTCGCCCTGGCGCGCGCCCCGGGCACCCAGGCCGCCGCCCGGGAGGCCGTCTCGCACGCCGCCCCCCGCCCGGAGGAGGATCCGGGGCCGGCGCCGCTCTGGGGCGTGTCCGCCACCTTCGCCAGCCAGGCCGACCTCGCCGCCGCGCTCCAGGCCGTGTCCGGGATCAGCCCCCCGGACCAGGTCCATCTCGACGGGCACGGGCCGGTGCCGATGCCGCGGACCCTGCGGTCCCTCGGCCTGGAGGGGCGCTCGATCCTGCCCTACGCGCTCGCCGGCGCGCTGCTCGGCGGCGCGGGCTTCTACGCGATGTGCATCTACGCCACGGCCTACGACTACGTGTTCCTGATCGGCGGGCGTCCGCGCCTGTCCTGGCCGTCCTTCGTGGTGCCGAGCATCTCCTTCGCGATGATGACCGGCTGCATCGCGATCCACCTCGCCCTGCTGGTGCTCAACCGCTTGCCGCGGCTGAACCACCCGGCCTTCAACATCCCGGGCTTCCTGCGCGCCTCGGACGACCGCTTCTTTCTCTCCGCGGAGGCGCGCGACGACCGCTTCGACGCAGGCCGGTTCGAGCGCCGGCTCGCGGGCCTGGCGGCCGAGGCCGGGCGCCCCCTCGAGATCCGCAGGATCCCGCGATGAGGCGCGCCGCCAGCCTCCTCCTCGTCGCGGCTTTGCCGGGTCTCTCGGCCTGCGGCGAGGCCAACATGGACGACCAGGCCCGGGCCAAGACCTGGGACCGCAACCCGTTCTTCCCCCGTCAGATCACCATGCGCCAGCCGGTGCCCGGGACCGTGCCGCGGGTCGATCCGGCCCGCGAGGCGCCGCAGCCGCAGACGATCAGCCGGGACCTGATCGACCGGGGCCGGGAGCGCTACGGGGTGTTCTGCACGCCCTGCCACGGCCAGGATGGGCGCGGCGGGGGCATGATCGTGGCCCGCGGCTTCCCGCCCGCCGGCGACCTCACCGCCGAGCCGCTCCGCCGGGCCCCGGCCGCCGAGATCTACGGCGTCATCGGCAACGGCCGGCGCGCGATGTTCGGCATGGCCCAGATGATCCCCTCGGCCGACCGCTGGGCGATCGTCGCGTATGTCCGGGCGCTCCAGCTCAGCCAGGACGCCGTGGTGGCGGGCCTGCCCCCGGACGACCGGGCCCGCCTGGAGGCGACCCGATGAGCCGGCCCGTGCTGATCGGCCTCCTCGGGCTCGGCCTGCTCGCCGCCTGCTGGCTCGCGGGCGGCTGGCGCGGCGCGGCGTCCTCCTACCTGGCGGCCTGGCTCGTCCTGCTGGCGCTGCCGGTCGGCGCCCTGCCGGTGACGATCGTGGCCGAACGCTTCGGCAAGCGCGTGCGCGAGCGCGGCGGGATCGAGATGCTGGCGGGCCTGCGCCGGCTCATGGCGCTGATGCCGGTGGCCGCGCTGCTGGGGCTGCCCCTGCTCGCCGCGGTGCCGGTGCTCTACCCGTGGGTCGGGGCGGCGCCCCGCACACCGCTGGCGGCTTTCTGGTTCATCACGCCGTTCTTCGTGGCCCGGGTGATCGCGTATCTCGCCGCCTGGACCTGGCTGTCGATCCGGTTCGCGCGGCCCTTCGACGAGCCGGGCGAGGGCCGCACCGTGCCGGCGGTGGGCCTCCACGCGGTGGTCGGCACGCTGTTCACCACCGACGTGATCGCCTCCCTCGACCCGAGGCTCGACTCGACCCTGCTCGGCCTGTTGGTGATGACCGCCTGGAGCGGGCTGGCCTTCGCGGCCGCGATCCTGCTCGCCTGGGAGGAGCCGGAGCCGGTGGGCCGCGGGCGGACGGCGCCCGGGCGCGGCCGGCTGGTTCCCCTGGTGGTCCTGCTCGGGCTCTGGGCGTTCATGCACTTCGTGCAGTTCCTGATCGTCTGGTCCGCCAACCTGCCCCCGGAGGTGGCCTGGTACTTCGCCCGGGGCGGCAGCCTCGGGCGCGGGCTGTCGATCGGCGCCGGGGCCGTGGTGGTGCTGGCCGGGCTCGCGACCCTGCGGCCGGGCCGTCCGACCACGCGGGTCCTGGCCGGCGCGGCGCTCGCGGTGCATGCCCTCGAGATGTTCTGGCTGGTCACCCCGGCCCTGCGCGACCGGTTCGTGCTCCGCCCGGTCGACGGGTTCGCGGCCCTGGCGGTGGCCTGCCTTGCCGCCGCGCTCCATCCGCTGTTGCGCGCGGCGCCGGGCGCCCGGCGCGCCGGGAGGTCGGCATGAGCGCGCGTCCCGGTCCCGGCCTGATCCCGGCGATCCTGGCCGGCTTGACCCTGCGCGGCAGCGGCCTGCTCGGTGGTCGCTCGGGTCGCGCCGCCGCGCCGGGCACGCCGGCCAACGCCCCGCGCGACCCCGACGATCCCGGCTATGAGACCCGGGACGTCAAGGTCCGCAACACCACGCTGGTGATGGCGGGCCTGGCGCTCTCCGTCCTGACGGTGATCGGCACGATGGTCTGGATGAGCGCCGCGTTCAGCGCGAGCCAGCGCCGGGCCCTGCCACCCCTGACGCCGCAGCAGACCGCGACGCTGACGCCGCCGCCCCCGAACCTCCAGGCGGATCCCTACGCCGACCTCGACCGCCAGCGGGCCGCGACCGGGGCGCGGCTCTCCGGCTACGGCTACAGCGATCCGGCCCGCACCCACGCCCGCATCCCGGTCGATCGGGCGATGGACCTCGTCGTCGGCCGCTCCCTCGACGCGCCGGAACGGTAGGCAGGATGACGCCGAACCACGCAGCCCTGGAGCTTTGGCCCGCCGCGGTCTCGGGCACCGCGACCGAGACGGACCTGCTCATCCTGGCCTTCACGGTCCTGACCCTGCTGCTGACCGTGCCGGTCTTCGTGGCGATCACCTATTTCGCCCTGCGCTACCGCGAGGGTTCGGAGGCGGATCGCAGCCCCTCCGGCATCCGCTCCAACCTCATCGAGATCAGCTGGATGCTGATCCCGTTCCTGCTGACGCTGATCTTCTTCGTCTGGGGCGCCCGGGTGTTCATCGCCTCCAAGAACGCCCCGCCGGACGCCATGGTGATCGAGGCGATCGGCCGGCAATGGATGTGGAAGTTCCAGCATCCCACCGGTCAGGCCGAGATCAACGACCTGCACGTGCCGATCGGCCAGCCGATCCGCCTGCGCATCATCAGCCAGGACGTGATCCACGCCCTCTACCTGCCGGCCCTGCGCCTGCAGGTGGCGGCGCTCCCCGACCGCTACACCGATCTGTGGTTCAAGGCCGACAAGATCGGCACCTACCACCTCTATTGCTCGGAATATTGCGGCACCGACCATTCGGTGATGGGCGGCGAGATCAGCTTCATGAATCCCGGCGACTACCAGGACTGGCTGACCCATTCCGGCGCGCAGCAGGGCAAGGTCGCGGCCGGCCGCACCCTCTACGAGGCCTATGGCTGCGCCGGCTGCCACGATCCCGGCTCCTCCGTGAAGGCCCCGAGCCTGGCCGGCCTCTACGGCAGCCCGGTGAAGCTCGCCGACGGCCGCACGGTGACGGCCGACGACGCCTGGCTGCGCGAGAAGATCCTGAACCCGAACGGCGACCGCCTCGCCGAGGGCTACAAGCAGGTGATGCCGAGCTTCGCCGGTCGGATCCCGGAGGGCGAACTCGGGACGATCATCGATTTCCTCAAATCCTACACGGCGCCGGCCTCCGGCAAGGCCGCGCAGGCCACTCCATGACGGCCAATCCATGACGGCGACGAGGGCGACATCATGAGCGCATCGGGCAGCGTCGGCGGCACGGCCCGCCGCGAGCCGCACGCGCCGGAGGCCACCCTCGGGCGCAAGGCCGACTACCTTCACGCAGATTCGACCCTGCGCTCGTGGTTCCTCACCACCGACCACAAGCGCATCGCGATCCTGTACCTGGCCTCGATCACCGGCTTCTTCGTGATCGGGGCGGTCGCGGCCGGGGTGGTCCGGCTGGCGCTGATCGTGCCCAACGGCGCGATCATGACCAACGACACCTACAACAAGGCTTTCACCATCCACGGCGTGGTGATGGTGTGGTTCTTCCTGATCCCGTCGATCCCGGCGACCTTCGGCAACTTCCTGATCCCCCTCATGATCGGGGCGAAGGACCTGGCGTTCCCAAAGCTCAACCTGACGAGCTGGTACGTGTTCATGGCCGGGGCGTTCTTCACCCTGGTCTCGCTGGTGCTCGGCGGGGTCGACACCGGCTGGACCTTCTACGCGCCGCTCTCCACCGCCTTCTCGAACACCTGGGTCCTGCCGGCCCTGATCGGCGTCACCATCGTGGGCTTCTCGTCGATCCTGACGGGGCTCAACTTCGTGGTCACCATCCACACCATGCGGGCACCCGGCATGACGTGGTTCAAGCTGCCGATCTTCGTCTGGGCCCACTACGCCACCAGCCTGATCTTTCTGCTCGCCACGCCGGTGATCACGACCGCGCTGATCCTGCTGATCATGGAGCGGGGCTTCCACATCGGCGTGTTCGACCCGGCCTATGGCGGCGACCCGGTGCTGTTCCAGCACCTGTTCTGGTTCTACTCGCACCCGGCCGTGTACATCATGGTCTTGCCCGGCATGGGGGTGATCTCGGAGATCGTCCCGGCCTTCGCGCAGAAGAAGCTGTTCGGCTACCGGTTCGTCGCCTACGCGTCGATCGGGCTGGCCTCGGTGACCTTCTTCGTCTGGGGCCACCACATGTTCGTCAACGGCCAGAGCGACTTGGCCTCGCTGGTGTTCTCGGCCCTGTCGTTCGCGGTGGCGGTGCCGTCGGCCGTCAAGGTCTACAACTGGACCGCGACGATCCATAAGGGGAGCTTACGGCTCGATACGCCGATGCTCTACGCGATGGGCTATATCGGGCTGTTCGTGCTCGGCGGCCTCACCGGGCTCTACCTCGCGACGCTCGCCATCAACCAGCACATCCACGCGACCTACTTCGTGGTCGCCCACTTCCACTACATCATGGTCGGTGGCACGGTGCTGGCGTTCCTGGGTGGCCTGCACTTCTGGTGGCCGAAATTCACCGGGCGGATGTACAGCGAGCCCTGGGGCCGGGTCTCGGCGATGCTGATCTTCATCGGCTTCAACGTGACCTTCTTCCCGCAGTTCATCCTCGGCTATCTCGGGATGCCCCGGCGCTACGCGACCTATCCGGTCGAGTTCCAGCTCCTCAACGTGCTGTCCTCGGCCGGCGCCACGATCCTGGCCGCCGGCTACATCTTCCCGATGCTCTATCTGGTCTATTCCCTGTGGTTCGGCCGCAAGGCACCCGCCAACCCCTGGAACGCCAAGGGGCTCGAATGGGAGACCGGCTCGCCGCCGCCGAAGCACAACTTCCTCTCTCCGCCGGCGGTGCCGCGCATCCCCTACGATTACCCGATCCAGGCCCAGGAAGCCCAGGACCAGCACGGATGAGCAAAGGGCTGGCAGACGGCGTCGGGGTCGCCCGCGCCGGGCATTTCGAGACGGTGGCCCAGCAGCGCGCCGCCGCGACGCTGGGCATCTGGGCCTGGCTGATCACCGAGCTGCTGCTGTTCTCGGCCCTGTTCCTGGTGGCGCTGATCGTCCGGATCCAGCACCCGGAGGCGACCGTCGCGGCGGCCAAGCACCTCAAGTTCTGGATCGGCGCCACCAACACCGTGGTGCTGATTTGCTCCAGCTTGACCATGTCGATGGCGATCGAGTTCTCGCGGATCGGCTGGCAGCGCGCCATGGTCCGGGCGATGCTGGCCACCGCGGCGCTGGGCGGCCTGTTCCTGGTGCTCAAGGGCTACGAGTATTACGCGGACTGGGACGAGCACATGATGCCGTTCCTGGGCAGCCGGCCCTTCGCGCTGGCCGAGACACCGCCCGCGCGGCTGTTCGTGAACCTGTATTACGTCGCCACGATCCTGCACGCGGTGCACCTGTTCACCGGCATCGCGCTCCTGCTCGGCATGACTTGGATGGCCGCGAAGGCCGGCTTCCTGTCCCGGCACCAGAACTGGATCGAGGTCTACGGCCTGTACTGGCACTTCATCGATCTGATCTGGATCCTGGCCTTCCCGATCCTCTACGTGGTCAACCGGTAGGATGCGCAATCCCCTCGCTGCCTTGAGCGCCGACGACCGCGCCCTGCTCCGGCGCCGGCTGCGCACGCCGGTGCTGACCTTCCTGGCGCTGCTGGCGCTGCTGGCCGTCAACGTCACCCTGGGCGCCACCCTGCCCTTCGCCCAGGTCTGGATCGTCGAGCTCCTGGTCGTCGCCGTGATGGTGGCGCTGATCCTTCTGGTCTCCATGGAGGTGATCCACGAGCCGCCGCTGATCCGGCTGTTCTCGGGGATCGGCTTCTTCTGGGTCGCCATCATGTTCGGCATGACGCTGACGGATTACCTGGCGCGGTGACGCCCATGAATTCCGTCGTCCGGGCGTCAGGCGGCGCCAACACAGTGTCGTGATCCGGTCCGATGCACCGAGCCGGCTTCCACTTCGGCGCCACGCACTCTAAACGTCACCCCGTCCCCGCTCGGCTCCGGCTTTATCCTGATGTGCGAACTGCTCGGCATGAGCGCCAACGTGCCGACCGACATCCGCTTCTCGTTCGCCGGGTTGGCCAGGCGTGGCGGCGAAACCGGCCCGCATGCCGACGGCTGGGGCATCAGCTTCTACGACGGGCGGACCTGCCGCAGCTTTCACGAGCCGGAGCCGAGCTCGCGCTCGCAGCTGGCCCGGCTGCTGCGCGACATGCCGATCAAGAGCCGCATCGTCGTCGCCCACGTGCGCAAGGCCAATCGCGGCCGGGTCAGCCTGGAGAACACCCATCCGTTCGCCCGGGAATTGTGGGGCCGCCGGTGGACCTTCGCGCATAACGGCCAGCTCAAGGGCGTGAAGCGTCTGCCGCTCGGCGGGTTCATGCCGATCGGCTCGACGGACAGCGAGCACGCCTTCTGCTGGATGCTCGGCCGCCTCCAGACCCGGTTCCAGGCCCTGCCCCGTCCCGCCACCCTGGACCGCGCCGTCGCAGACCTCGCGGGCGACCTGCACGCCATGGGCGTGTTCAACATGCTGCTGACCGACAGCCGCACCCTCTACGCCCATTGCGGCAAGCGCCTGTGCTACCTCACCCGCCGCGCCCCGTTCGGCACCGCCACCCTGATCGACGAGGATTGGCAGGTGAATTTCGCGCAGGAGACCTCGGAAAGCGACGTGGTCACGGTCGTCGCCACCCAGGCGCTGACCCGCGACGAGCGCTGGACCGACCTCGCCCGCGGCGACGTCCTGTCCCTGCGGGACGGGGCGATCCGCCTGTTGAGGCCGGCCGGAGCGTCTTAAGTCCTACTTGAGCGAGGGTGCATGCCGCCCCCCGATGCGCTAGAACGACCGTAACAGGAGCGCATCGGCCGGGCTTCAGGGGAGTTCGGCCGGCAAGCGATCCGCCTCGACCGTCCCGGACCGCAGGTCGAGCCACGATAAGCTGACGAGCGCGATACGCATGACCCGCGACGACACCGACACCGCCCTGTCCCACGAGGACGGGCTTCGGGATGCGCTTCGGGATGGCCGCCCGAATCTCGCCCCGAACATCCGCACACATCTCGGCGAGCACCTGCGCACGGTCTACGAGCGGATCGGCGAGGAGGTGCTGCCCTCTCGCTTTGCCGACCTGATCGAGAAGCTGGAAGAGGCTCTGCGCGCCCGCGGCGAGGCGATCGAGCCGGAGTTCCGCAACGGCCTGCTCGCGGCCGTCCCGTCCTTGCGCGCCTTCGCGCTGTCGCTGACCTCGAACCCCGCCCGCTCCGACGACCTCGTCCAGGACACCCTGCTCAAGGGCTGGCAGCACCGCGCCCGGTTCCAGCCGGGGACCAACCTCAACGCGTGGTTGTTCACGATCCTGCGCAACATCTTCTACTCCGATCATCGCAAGCGGGTCCGCGAGGTCGAGGACCAGGACGGCTCCTACGCGGCGCGGTTGGCCACGGCCCCGCACCAGGGCGACCGGCTCGATGTCGAGGACCTGCAATCGGCCCTGGCCAAGCTGCCGCCGGACCAGCGCGAGGCGCTGGTGCTGGTGGGTGCCGAGGGCGTCTCCTACGAGGAGGCCGCCACGATCATGGGCTGCAAGGTCGGCACCGTGAAGAGCCGGGTCAGCCGCGCCCGCGGCCGCCTGGCGGAGCTGCTGGGCTACGACGAGGAGGATCTCGGCTCCGATCGGTTCATCCAGTCGGCGATGCCCAAGGACGCGTAGGGCAAGAACGCGTAAGGATCGCGCCGGGCGGTTCGTCCCCGCCCCGAAAAAAGATGCATCCGAATCCGAGGATCGGACGTTACCGGCCCGAGCTTCGTCGCCTCGCTGCGGCGGAACGCCACGGAATGGAGATGTCCCGCATGACCTTCAAGACCCTTATCGCAGCCTCGGCTCTGGCTCTGTCGCTGCCCCTCGCCGCCCAGGCCCAGGGCACCATCCCGGGTGCCGAGCGTGGCGCTGCCGCCGGCAACGACGCGGCCGGCCCGATCGGCGGGATCGTCGGCGGTGCCGTCGGTGCGGCCACCGGCACGGTGGGCGGCATCCTCGGCGTCGACATGGCGCCGCGCTTCCGCAGCTACGTCCGCGAGCGCAACGTCCGCTCGTACGATTACGACGGCCGCGTCGCCGTCGGCTCGACCCTGCCGTCCTCCGGCGTCACCTACTACGACGTCCCGAACGAGTACCGCGTGCAGCCGGGCTACCGCTACACCGTCGTGAACGACCGTCCGGTGCTGGTCGATCGCGGCCACCGGATCGTCGAGGTCATCGACTGATCGCACGGGCCGGTCCCGCGCCGGCCCCTCGGGCCCCGGAGCGACCCGCTCCGGGGCCCGTCCTCGATCCGCAGGACGACGGAGGCGCAACGGTTCTCCGGCGAAGCCGTTGATCCGCCACGTGAACCATGAGGCGACCATGAGCCAGGATCCGAGCGACCCCGGTGCGACACTGCCGGAACCGGTGCGCGATCACCTCGGCCAGCAATTGCGCGGCGTCCTGCCGGTCGGGACCGACAAGCCCCGCTTCCTCGGGGACGATCCGGTGCCGGACGCGTTCGAGCCGCAGATCCGCCGGCTCGAGACCCGGTTGAAGACCCATGAGGAGGGCACGGAGGCGGTTGGCCAAGCCCTCGATCAGATCCTCGATGCCCTCGGCGTGAAGCCGGACGGCGCCGACAAGCCTCAGGTTTAAACGCCAAGTCCCGGGTTTGAAACGCGATGCCGTGTCAGACCCGCGGCTTCTCGGCCAGCAGATCGCGGATCTCCGACAGGAGCTTCACGTCCGCCGGGACCTCGGCCACCGCCTCGGGCTTCTTGGCCTCGGCGTTCTGCAGCTTGTTCATGGCCCGGATCACCAGGAACAGCACGAAGGCCACGATCATGAAGTTGATGGTCAGCGTTAGGAACTGGCCGTAACCCAAGACGGCGCCTTGCTTCTTGGCGTCCACATAGGGCAGCCCGGCCTGCACCTTCGACGAGAGCGGGATGTAGTAGTTCGAGAAATCGAGCCCGCCCGTGATCGCCCCGATCGCCGGCATGAACAGGTCCTGCACGGCGGAATTGACGATCGCCCCGAAGGCCGCGCCGATGATCACGCCGACCGCGAGATCGACGACGTTCCCGCGTAGGGCGAACTTCTTGAATTCCTCGAGCATGCACAGTCCCCCGCCGATCCCGGGGGCAGACTACGGAAGATCGGTCGGAAAGCCAGCGCGGCGCCCGCCTATCCCCCGCTGATCGTCGGCGCTGCGGGCTCGTCGACCGCGGTAGCCGCCTCGGCCTTGGCGCGACGGCGGTATTGCGCCGCGACCACCGGGATGGTCAGCAGGTAGCCGCCGCTCACCGCCACCAGCGCCTCGAACGGATAGCTGATCAGGATGCCGAACGCGGCGACGCCGAGCAGGAAGATGGGCAGGACGAGGCTGCGCGGCACCCGCTTGCCCATGGTCTTCCCCGAGAAGGTCGGGACCGTGGACACGACCAGCAACGCGATGGCGAGCACGTAGATCAGGATCGCCGAGGCGATCCAGCCCTCGGCGCTGAAGCCGAGGAAGTGCAGGTAGAGCGGCAGCATCGCGGTCAGCGCGCCCGCAGGGGCCGGCATGCCGACGAAGAAGTCCTTCTTCCATTCCGGTCGGTTCGGATCGTCCAGCATGGCGTTGAAGCGCGCGAGCCGCAGGGCCATGGCGATGGCGAAGATCAGCGCTACGATCCAGCCGGCGGATTTGAGGTGGAACAGCGCGAACCCGTAGAGGATCAGCGCTGGTGCGCAGCCGAAATTCACGAAGTCGGCCAGCGAATCGAGCTCGGCCCCGAAGCGCGAGGTGCCCTTGAGCAGCCGCGCGACCCGCCCGTCGATGCCGTCGAGCACGCCGGCCGCCACCACGGCGATGACGGCGGGCTCGAACTTGCCCTCGAAGGCCAGCCGGATCGCGGTCAGCCCGAGGCAGAGCGCCATCAGGGTGATCATGTTGGGCGCGATCATCCGGAACGGCACCGGCTTGAACCGGCGCGGGCGCGGCTCGTTCGGATCCGGCGCGAAGGGCGGGAACAGGTCGTCCATGGCCGTCTAGATCCGCTTGAACTGCCGTCCGGGGCCGCCGCCGAGGTCGGCCAGCACCGTCTCGCCAGCCACGGCCTTCTGGCCGAGTCCGACCAGCACGGTGGCGCCCGCCGGCAGGTAGACGTCCACCCGGGAGCCGAACCGGATCAGGCCGAACCGCTCGCCCACCGACAGCACGTCGCCGGCCGAGACGAACCCGACGATCCGGCGCGCCACCAGGCCGGCGATCTGGACCACGCCGACGCGCTTCGCCTGCCCGGCATGGCTGGTCTCGATGACCATCCCGTTGCGCTCGTTGTCGTCGCTGGCCTTGTCGAGCTCGGCGTTGAGGAACAGGCCGGGCGTATAGTGGATCTGCCCGATTCGCCCTGAGACGGGCACCCGGTTCACGTGGCAGTCGAACACGTTCATGAACACCGAGACCCGCAAGGTGGGCACCTGCGGCAGGTCGAGCTCGGGCGGCGGCAGCACGGTGGCGATCAGGTTGACGCGCCCGTCCGCGGGCGAGACCACGAGCCCGTCTTCCACCGGGGTGATCCGCTCCGGATCGCGGAAGAAATAGCAGACCCAGAGGGTGAGGATCAGGAAGATCCAGCCGAAGAACTGCGAGAAATAGCCGGCCAGCACCGTGAGCACGATGCCGATCAGGATGAAGGGATAGCCCTCCTTGTGGATCGGCACGAGCGTCCGACGGATCGTCTCGATCAGGTCTGTCATCGTGTTCCGGACTCAACGGCGCCGCGGGCGGGCGGACATGTCGGACGCGCGGATGGCAGCCCGCCGGGCCGGCGTCAACGTGTCGGGGCGTTCCGTCTCTCTATCAGACATGCGTCATCGTCCCCACCCGCCCGCGGCGGCCAGGCATGGTCCAGCAAACCCGACCCAGGGGATGCGGGACGCCGCGAAGACCCTGGCGTCGGCCATAGCTGCACGGCATCCACGATTGCGCCCTCTGCCGACACCTCTGATACAGTTCACCCCTGATGGGCAGGCTGCGCACGCGACGACGGCGTGAGCCGAGCGCGGCCGCCCAGGATAGTGCCGCCGGTCCGGTCCGCGGCCGCAATGGAGGAAGCCGCCCGGTGCAGAAGCTCGCCATCCTCGGCCTCGGCGCCATGGGCCACCCGATCGCCCGCAACCTCGCGGCCAAGCGCCTGTCCGATTCCGAGACCGTCGTGGCGGTGGATTCCGACCCGGCGCGCCTGGCCGGGCTCGACGCGCCGGGCCTCGTCGCGACGGCGGATCGTGCGGCGGTCGACGGCGCCGCGGTGCTGTTCCTGTGCCTGCCGAACGGCGACGTGGTCGAGGCGGCCCTGTTCGGCGCGGATCGCCTGGTCGAGCGGCTGGCGCCGGGGGCGATCGTGGTGGATCTCAGCACCATCGCGCACGCCAAGGCGCTCGCGATCGGGCGCGCCGTGGCCGCGACCGGGCGGTGTTTCGTCGATGCCCCGGTCTCGGGCGCGCCGGCGGGCGCCAAGGCCGGGACGCTCACGGTGATGTGCGGCGGCGACCCGGAGCGCGTCGCGGCGGTCCGGCCGCTGCTGGAGCGGATCGGCACCAGCGTCCTGCATATGGGGCCGGCGGGATCCGGCCAGCTCACCAAGACGATCAACAACGTGCTCTACGACATCAACATCGCGGCGCTGGCCGAGGTGCTGCCGATGGCGGTGGCCATGGGGCTCGACCCGGAGCAGATCGCCCAGGTGGTCACCACCGGCACGAGCCGGAGCTACGCGGCGCACTATTTCGTGCCGCGCATCCTCCAGGGCCGCTTCGACGAGGGCTACCCGATGGGCGCGGCCTACAAGGACCTCGTCGCGGCCGCAGCGATCTCGGCCGAGGGCGGCTATCCCATGCCGGTCACGGCCGCCGCCACGGCGACCTACCAGACTGCGCTACGCCAGGGCCACGGCGACCGCGACAAGGGCGCGATGGTGCTGCCGTTCGAAGCCTTGCTGGGGGTGAAGGTCCGCTCCGGCGGTTGAGCCCCTGCCCTCGCGGCTGCGCTCCGTGAAAGGCTTCAATCCACCGCCGGCGCGTGCAGCTCCGCGTCGGTGAACCGAGCCTGCTCCTCCATCACCAGCTGGCCCAGCTCGCGCTTGATGGCGTTGAAGTCGGCGCTCGCCGGGTCCCGGGGCCGGGGGATCGGCACGGTGACGTCGCGCTTAATGCGCCCGGGCCGGTAGGTCATCACGAGGATCCGGTCGGCCAGGTAGATGGCCTCCTCAATCGAGTGGGTCACGAACACGATCGTCTTGCGTGAATCGGCCCAGATCCGGAGCAGCTCGTCCTGCAGCGTGCGGCGCGTCAGGGCGTCGAGCGCCCC
The DNA here is from genome assembly GCF_008039945.1 of Methylobacterium sp. WL64. NCBI lineage: Bacteria > Pseudomonadati > Pseudomonadota > Alphaproteobacteria > Hyphomicrobiales > Methylobacteriaceae > Methylobacterium > Methylobacterium sp. WL64. Next base: position 45,357 of record NZ_VRVA01000017.1, on the reverse strand, counting down.
GAACGGCTCGTCCATGAGCATCACCGGCGGGTCGAGGGCGAGGATGCGGGCGATGGCCACGCGCTGGCGCATCCCGCCCGACAGGTCCTTCGGGTAGCGGGTGCGGAAGTCCGACAGGCCGAGCGTCGCGGTGATGCGGTCGACCGTCTCGGCGGCCTGGGCGCGCGGCACGCCCTTGATATCGAGGCCGAAGCGGACGTTGTCCTCGACGCTCATCCACGGGAACAGGGCGTATTCCTGGAACACCATGCCCCGGTCCGGGCCGGGATCGACCACCGGCTTGCCGCCCACCGTGATCGTGCCCGAGGTGAGCGGGCTGAAGCCGGCCATCGCGTTGAGCAGGGTGGACTTGCCGCAGCCCGAGGGCCCGAGCAAACACAGGAACTGGCCCTCCGGCACCGTCGCCGAGATGTCCTGAAGGGCGGCGACGCCCGAAGCGCCGCTGCCGAACACCTTGACGGCGTTCGCGACCACGATCTCTGCCGACATCGTCCGGGTTACCGCTCCAGGCCGCGATGCCAGCGCAGCAGGTGATCGTTGAGGCGGCTCATCGCCCCGTCGATGATCAGGCCGAGGATGCCGATCGTCAGCATGCCGCCGATGATCTTGTCCGACCACATGTATTCCCGGGCCTCGAGGATCCGGTAGCCGAGCCCGTCCGAGACCGCGATCATCTCGGCGACGATCACCACGATGAAGGCGGTGCCGATGCCGATGCGCATGCCGGCGAGCACGAACGGGCTCGCGGCCGGCAGGATCACCCGGCGGAACATCGTCCAGGAGCCGGCGCCGAGGTTGCGGGCGGCGCGGATGTAGATCGAATCGACCTGGCGCACCCCCGCGATGGTGTTCACCAGGACCGGGAAGAAGGTCCCGAGCGCGATTAGGAACAGGGCCGGCGGGTTGCCGAGCCCGAACCACACGATGGCGAGCGGGATGTAGGCGATCGGCGGGATCGGGCGCAGCACCTGGAGCAGCGGGTTGAACAGGGCGTAGAGCCCGTCGTTGGTGCCGAGCACCAGGCCGACCGGGACGGCGAGCCCGGCCCCGATCAGGAAGCCGGAGACCACCCGGGACAGGCTCGACGCCGCGTCGTGCGGCATCTCGCCGGAGAACAGCCAGGACAGATAACTCTCCTGGCCCGGATCGTACGGCAGGGCCGGCAGCAGGCCGGACCACCATTTCACCGCCACCGCGCTCGGCGGCGGCAGCACCACGGCCGAGACGAGCCCGGTGCGGCTCGCCAGCTCCCACAGGATCAGCAGCGCGACCGGAACCAGGACGCCGCGAAGGTCGCGCAGGGCCATCGGATCACTCGACCTTCAGGTCGGCCTTGGCCTTGTCGAGCAGATCGAGCTTGACCCACTCGGCATCGCTCTTGGGCGGGTTCTGCATCTTACCCAGCCCGTACTTGACCATGTAGTCGGTGGTGACCTGCATGTGCCCCGCCGGCATGGCGTAGGTGTAGCTCGCGTTGGCCATGCCATCGCGAAAATCCTGGCTCGTGAGCTGACCCTTGAACACCTGCTCGCGGACGTATTTCTCGGCGAGCGCCGGGTCGTCGATGAAGGCCTTGGTGGCGGCCACGAACAGGCGCAGCACCTTGGCGGCCACCTCCGGCCGCTCGGTGTACATCTTCTCGGTCATCACCAGGGGCCGCACCGGCTTGCCAATCGGCGTGTCGTAGGGCTTGACCAGCTCGACGCCCCAGCCGGCGCTGATCGCCTGGGTCGATTGCGGCTCCGACTGGCAGATCACGTCGACGTATTTCTGCCCCAGGGCCTGGTTCAGGTCGGCGTAGTTGTTGAAGTAGGTCAGCTGGACGTCCTTGCCCGGGCGCTCGGACCAGGTCAGCCCGTGCTTGTCGAGCTCGGCCAGGAGCATCAAGTCCTGCGTGCCGCCGCGCACCGTCGCGACCTTGAGGCCCTTCAGGTCGGCCGCGCTCTTGGCCGGCAGGTCCGGCCGCTTGAGGATGCGCACGCCGCCGTCGGCGAAGCCCGCCACCACCACCAGCTTCACGCCGTTGCCGCGGGCGGCCACCGCGCCGTCGCCCCCGGAGGCCGCGATGTCGATCTGGTCCACGGCCATCGCCGGGTAGATGTCGGCGCCCTTGGCGAACTGGCGCTCGTCGATCTTCAGGCCGTATTTCGGCGCGATCTCCTTCATGTAGGAGATGGCGCCGTAATGGGCGAATTTCAGGTTGCCGAGTCGGACGACATCCTCCGCCCGGACAGTGCCGCCGAGGGCGACCAGCATGGCGCCGGCCGCGATCAGGCCCTTCAACATCGATGTCTCCCCCGACCGGACGGCATGAGCCGATTCGCAGCGCGGCCTTCATGATGGGCCGTTCAGCGCAGTATAACGAATACAGCCGGGGAAGTAATCCGCCTTCCGATGTCCTATTCCACCGGTTCAGTCGCCGGCACGGCTCCGCGCCCGGCCCGGATCGGCAGGACCGGGGCGTCGGCGCGCTGGAGCACTTCGAGCGCCGCGTCGGCCTCGCGCTGGCGGTCCCAGAGCGCCGCATAGATGCCGCCGGCCTCCAGCAACTCGCCATGGGTGCCGCGCTCCGCGATGCGGCCGTGGTCGAGCACCAGGATCGCGTCGGCATTGACCACCGTGGACAGCCGGTGGGCGATCACCAGGGTGGTGCGCCCGCGGCTGACCCGGTCGAGCGCCGACTGGATCTCGGCCTCGGTGAAGGAATCCAGCGCCGAGGTCGCCTCGTCGAGCACCAGGATCGGCGGCGCCTTGAGGATGGTCCGCGCGATGGCGACCCGCTGCTTCTCGCCGCCCGACAGCTTCAGGCCGCGCTCGCCGACCGGGGTGTCGTAGCCCTCCGGAAGGCCGGAGACGAAGCGGTCGATCTGGGCGAGCTGGGCCGCCTCGCGCAACTCCGCGTCGGTGGCGTCGGCCCGGCCGTAGCGGATGTTGTAGCCGATCGTGTCGTTGAACAGCACGGTGTCCTGCGGGACCATGCCGATCGCCGCGCGCAGCGATTCCTGCGTCACCGCCGCGATGTCCTGGCCGTCGATGCTGATCCGGCCGGCCGACGGCTCGTAGAACCGGAACAGCAACCGCGACAGAGTCGATTTGCCGGCTCCCGAGGGCCCGACCACCGCCACCGTCTGCCCGGCCAGGATCTCGAAGCTGACGCCGCGCAGGATCGGTCGCTCCGGGGTGTAGGAGAAGCGCACGTCCTCGAACCGCACCGTGCCGCCCGCGACCGTCAGCGGCGCGGCGCCGGGCCGGTCGGCGATCTCCGGGTTCTGTCCGAGGATGCGGAACATGTCGTCGATGTCGATCAGCGCCTGTTTGATCTCGCGGTAGATCATGCCCATGAAGTTCAGCGGCATCGACAGCTGCACCAGCAGGGTGTTGGCGAGCACGAAGCCGCCGATCGTCGTGCGCCCGGCCAGGATGTCCCGGGCCGCGAGCCACATCACGATCGTCATGCCGATGGTGAAGATCATCGCCTGGCCGGCATTGAGCACCGCCAGCGAGACGTAGGTCTGGGTCGAGGCTTTTTCGTACTTGGCCATCGACACGTCGTAGCGGGCGGCCTCGCGGGCCTCCGCGCCGAAATACTTCACGGTCTCGTAGTTGAGCAGGGAGTCGACCGCCTTGGTGTTGGCGTCGGTATCCGAGGCGTTCATCCGGCGGCGGATGGCGATCCGCCACTCGGTCGCCTTGTAAGTGAAGGCCAGGTACGCCCCGACCGTGAGGAACGCCACCAGCGCGTAGCGCCAGTCGAACTCGTAGGCCAGCACGCCGAGCACCAGCGCGAACTCGACGATGGTCGGAACCAGGGTCAGCACCATCAAGCGCGACAATTCCTCGATGCCGGCGCGGCCGCGCTCCAGCACCCGGGTCAGGCCGCCGGTCTTGCGCTCCAGGTGGAAGCGCAGGGACAGGCGGTGCATGTGCTCGAAGGTCCGGAGCGCCAGGCGGCGCACCGCGTGCATCGCCACCTTGGCGAACAGCCCGTCGCGCACCTGGGTCAGCGCCGACATGGCGATCCGCGATACGCCGTAGAGGGCGATGAGCAGCATCGGGGCCGCGAACAGGCCCGTGGGCAGCGGCGCGTCCTTCCCACCGATCGCGGCGACCAGGGCGTCGGTGATCCACTTGAAGGTGAACGGGGTCACCATGGTCACGAGCTTGGCCGCGAGCAGCAGCCCGAACGCCAGGAAGACCCTGCGCTGCAGGTCGGGCCGTCCGTGCGGCCAGAGATGCGGCCAAAGGCGCCGATAGGTGGCGAGCAGCCCGGGGCGCTCGGCCGGGTGTGCGGACCCGGCCGGGGGCGCGGTGTCGTCGGTCATGCGGGATTCGATGCAGGAGGAACGGCGGGAGGAAGGATCTTCCTCCTGCATATAGGCCCGTGGAACGGAGCGGGCACCCGCAGCCGCCGCAGGGCCGGTCATCCTCTCCAGAACGGCTTCCGGATCTCGCGGCGCAGGTGCCAGGGTTCGATGCCGGCATCCCGGAGCTGGTCCGGATGCAGGGCGGCGAGCAACCTCCGGGTCCGGATGCGCTGGAGCCAGAGACCCAGCAGGGACGGGACGGCGGACCGGTTCGCGGAGCGCGCGGGCCTGGCCGTGGACGGAGCCGCGGACGACAGTGTGACGATCGACATGGCGTAGGTTCCGGTGACGGGACGCAGTCCGGCCGGGATTGCGGGGGCAGGATTGAACCGATAGATATCTCGGATCAATCGAAACATTGCACTCGGAGCAATGATGCGGGCTTCGGATTATCGCACCGTCGCGGACGCGGTCGCCGGCGAGATCGCCTCGGGGCGTCTGCGCCCGGGCGACCGGCTGCCGCCGCAGCGGGACTTCGCCTATGCCCGGGGCATCGCGGTCTCGACGGCGAGCCGGGTCTACGCAGAGCTGGGCCGGCGCGGGCTCGTGACCGGCGAAGTCGGACGCGGCACCTTCGTCCGCTCCGAGCCCGGCCAGGCCGTGCGGCTCCAGCCGGAGCCGCCCCCGGCGGCGATCGACCTGCAGCGGACCCATTCGCGTTTGCCGGAGCAGGAGGTCGTGCTGGCCGAGACCCTGGCGGCCCTGGCGGGCGCGGGCGCCGAGATCGGGTTCAGCCAGTACGGTCCCGCGGGCACGCCCCGGGCCCGCACAGTCGCGGCCGACTTCCTCGCCCGCGACGGCTACGCGCCCCGGGCCGCCGACATCCTGTTCACCGGCAACGGCCGGCAGGCGCTTGCCGCCGCGCTCGCAGCCCTGGCGGCGCCGGGGGAGCGGATCGGTTGCGAGCCGCTGACCTATCCGGCGGTGCGGGGCATCGCGGCCCGGCTCGGGATCACCCTGGTGCCGCTGGCCATGGATACTGAGGGCGTGTGCCCGGATGCGCTCCTCCAGGCCCATCGGGCGACCCCGCTGAGCGGCGTCTATCTCCAGCCGACCCTGCAGAACCCGCTCGGCGCGACCATGGGCGCCGCGCGGCGTGCCGACCTCGCCGGCATCCTCGACACGGTCGGTCTCACCGCCATCGAGGATGCGGTCTACGGCTTCCTCGCCGACGCGCAGCCGCTCGCCAGCCTAGCGCCGGACCGGACGATCCTGGTGGACAGCCTGTCGAAGCGGGTGATGCCGGCCCTCACGGTCGGGCTGATCGCCGGGCCCCCGCACCTGACCGACCGGCTCGCGGCCTCCGTGCGCCAGGGCGCCTGGACCGCGCTCGGGCTGTCGCTCGCGGCCGGCATGCACTGGATGTCGGGCGGATCGGCCGCGACCCTGGCGGAGGCTAAGCGCCGGGACGCGGCGTCACGCCAGACGCTCGCCCGGGAGATCCTGGCGGGACTCACGGTGGTCGGCGACCCCCGCGCCTATCACCTCTGGCTCGAATTGCCCGAGACGTGGCGGGCCGAGGCGTTTGCGGCGGCGGCGTTGCGCCGGGGCATCGCGCTGCTGCCGGCCGCGGCCTTCGCGGTGAATCCCGGCCACGCGCCGAACGCGGTCCGCCTCGCCCTGGCGACGCCGTCGCCGGAGGACCTGTCCGAGGCGCTCACGACCCTGCGCCGCCTGGCCCTCTCGGAGGACGACCAGATCGTGGACTGACGGGGGCGTCAGCCCCGCTTGTCGGTTGGCAGGATGAAGATCTGGCCCGGATAAATCCGGTCCGGGTCGCGGATCTGCCCCTGGTTGGCGTCGTAGATCACGGTGTAGCGCTCGCCCCGGCCGTAGGTGCGCTGGCTGATCCGCCAGAGGTTGTCACCCCGGGTGATTTTTGCCGTTGTGATCTCCGGCACGAACACCGCGCCGGCCCCGGTGGGGCTGCGCGCACCCGCGGCATCCTGGCTGAGGGCGGAGGGAGTGTCGGCCGCGCCGGCGCTGTCGCCTTGGGGGCGGCCCCCACCCTGCATGGCCGAGGAGGCTGCCGACCGCCCGGACGGGCCCTGCGGCCGATCCTGCCCGACGCCTTCGCCGGCGGCGACGCGGGTCGGCTCGGGCACCGCGAGCGGCACCTCGGCGCGGGTGGAGACCTTGCCGGTGCGGGGATCGATCTGGTCGATCCGCACCTGATACTGGCCGGGCTTGACCCCGCGGCCGATCGTGAAGCTCGCTCGCCCGTCCGGCCCGACGCTACCCGGGGCGATCAGCGTGTCGTTCAGGTAGAGCCGGAGCTTCGCGCCCGGGATCCCGGTGGCGGTCACGAACAGCCGGCCGCTCTCCTGCACGTCCACGCTGACGATCTTGGCGGCCGGCGCCTTGCCGTCGGCGGGGGCTGCGGGCGCCGCCTTCGCCTGGGTCCCCGTCGCCGCCGGCCCGGGGGCGCCGGGCTGCGACAGCACGATCGTGGCGGCATCCGGGGCGGTCAGCGCCACCAGGGGCTGGCGGTCGCGGCCCGGGGCGACGTCCACCGCCACGCTCTGGCGTGAGTCTGCGACGCGGCCGTCCTTGGTGGTCATGCGCAGCCGCAGGGCGCTGGAGCCCGCCGGCAGCGCCGGCGGCACCAGGGCGAACTGGCCGTTGGCGTCGGCGGTCGCCCGGGCCACGGGCTTGCCGTCGACCAGCATCTCGATCACGGCATCCGGCGCGCCGCGCCCGGCCACCACGGCGTCGCCGTTCGGCTCGACCCGGACGATGTCGAAGCGCGGCACCTCGGTGGCGTCGGGCTCGGCCGGCTTGCCGTCGGGCGCCCGGTCGGCCGTGCGCGCCGCACCCGATGCCGGATCGACGGCATTGCGCGCGTCCGAACGGGTGTCGCCGGGCTTGATCTCGCCGGGCTTAATTTCGCCGGGCTTAGCGCCATCCGGCCTGCTCGCCCCCGACGTGTCGTCGCGGAAATCGATGGGTGGCGCGCCGGCTTCGGCCGTCGCTCCGGGGGCGGCCAGGCCCCGCACGCCGCTCTGCGGCGCGGGCGCCGCGGCGGCGGGCGGCTCCGGATCGTGCCGGCCGATCATCCGCCGCAGGGACTCGCCGCCGAACAGGACCAGCACGAGGCCGAGACCGCCGAGGAGGCCGGCGAGCGCCAGGGCGAGACTGCGCCGCACCTGTCTCGACATCGCCACGAAGGCCTCCCTGCTCGTCCGGCCGCCCGGCGAATGGGCAACCTGCCCGCTCAAAAACCGTCGACTGCGGCGCCCATAATACCGTACATGGTCCCGACACCAAGCCGTCCCGCCGCTCCGGCGGGTGAATCCCACGCGAATTCAGCAGTTTGGCGCGTGGAGCGCCGGGCGCGGGGGTCTTTCTCGACGGCTCGCAACGGTTGCGTGATGGAGGGCGCCGGATGGCCCCGGTGAGGACTGTCTGTGTCTATTGCGGCTCCGGCTTCGGCGGAGACCCGGCCTTCCGGGCGGCTGCCGAGACCCTCGGCACGGCGATCGCGCAGGCCGGAATGGGCCTGGTCTATGGCGGCGGTGACGTTGGGCTGATGGGCGCCGTGGCGCGCGCCGCGCTGGCGGCCGGCGGCCACGTGACCGGCATCATCCCGGACTTCCTGCAGGCGCGTGAGCACATGCTCGACGACGTGCAGGAGACCATCGTGGTCTCCGACATGCACACCCGCAAGCGCCTGATGTTCGAGCGCTCGGACGCGTTCGTGACCCTGCCGGGCGGCATCGGCACCCTGGAGGAACTGGTCGAGCAGCTCACCTGGGCGCAGCTCGGGCAGCACCGGAAGCCGGTGGTTCTGGTCTCGGTGGCCGATTTCTGGGCGCCGCTGCTCGACTTGTTCGAGCACATGCGCCGCCACGGCTTCATCCGGGCTGGGCTGGACCTGAGCTACACCATCGCCCGGGACGCGGCCGCGGTGGTGCCGCTGCTGCGCGAGGCCGGCCACGAGCCGGACCCCCAGGCCGAGGAGACCGTCAAAGAACGGATGTGAGGCCGGGCCCGGCCTCTTGGCTCCTCGGACGCTTGGCTCCTCGGACTCTTGACCCCTCGGACGCTTGGCCGCGCCGGTGATCCGGAAGGTCGGTGTATGAGGCCGGCGCCGCCGCACGGGGCGGCGGCAGGCGGAGTCCGAGCATGCGCGTCCCGATCCTGGCGGCCCTGGCGCTCGCCTGCCTCGCCGCCGCGGCGTCCGCGGAGGCGCCGCCGGTCCTCCAGACCCTCGATTACGCCAACACCCGCTATTCCGACCTCGCCCAGATCGACGCCGGCAACGTCTCGCGCCTGAAGGTCGCCTGGACCTTCTCCACCGGCGTGCTGCGCGGGCACGAGGGCGCCCCGATCGTGGTCGGGAACCGGATGTTCGTGCACACCCCGTTCCCGAACGTGGTCTACGCCCTCGATCTGGATCACGACGGCAGGATCCTCTGGCGCTACGCCCCGCGCCAGGATGCGAGCGTGATCGCGGTGATGTGCTGCGACACGGTCTCGCGCGGTCTCGCCTACGCGGATGGGCGGCTGTTCCTGCAGCTGGCCGACACCACGGTCGTGGCCCTGGACCCGGAGAGCGGCGGGGTCCTGTGGTCGGTGAAGAACGGCGACCCGGCCCGGGGCGAGACCAACACCGCCACGGTCCTGCCGGTGCACGGCAAGCTCATCGTCGGCATCGCCGGGGGCGAGTACGGCGCCCGCTGCCACGTCACCGCGTACGACCAAGCGACGGGCCAGCGCCTCTGGCGCGCCTACGCCACCGGTCCTGATGCCGACATGCTGGTCGATCCGGACACGACCACCGAACTCGGCCGCCCGATCGGCCGGGATTCCTCACTGACGAGCTGGGAGGGCGACCAGTGGCGGATCGGCGGCGGCTGCAGCTGGGGGTGGTTCTCGTACGATCCGGCGCTGAACCTCGTCTATTACGGCACCGGCAACCCGGCGACCTGGAACCCGGCCCAGCGCCCGGGCGACAACCGGTGGACCATGGCGATCTTCGCCCGCGACCCCGACACCGGGCTCGCCCGCTGGGTCTACCAGATGACGCCCCACGACCAGTGGGACTACGACGGCGTCAACGAGATGATCCTGACCGAGCAGGTGATCGACGGACGCCCGCGCCGGGTGCTGACCCATTTCGACCGCAACGGCTTCGGCTACACCCTCGACCGCGCGACCGGCGAGGTGCTGGTGGCGGACAAGTTCGACCCGAGCGTCAACTGGGCGAGCCGGATCGACCTGGACCGCGCCTCCCCGGGCTACGGGCGGCCGGTGGTCGACAAGCGCTACGCGCCCGGCGAGGCCGACGAGGAGGAGGTCACCAAGAACATCTGCCCGGGGGCGCTCGGCGCAAAGAACCAGCAGCCGGCGGCCTACTCGCCGGTCACCCGGCTGTTCTACGTGCCGACCAACCACATGTGCATGGATTACGAGGCGTTCCGGGTGAGCTACACGCCGGGCCAGCCCTATGTCGGCGCGACGCTGACCCTGCACCCGCCCGAGGGCTCCGACCGAACCGGCGCGTTCATCGCCTGGGACGGGGCCAAGGGAAAAATCGCCTGGACGATCCCGGAGCCGTTCTCGGTCTGGTCCGGGGCGCTCGCCACCGCCGGCAACGTCGTCTTCTACGGCACGCTCGAAGGCTACCTCAAGGCGGTCGACGCCCGGGACGGGCACGAACTCTACCGGTTCAAGACGCCGTCGGGCATCGTCGGCAACGTCACCACGTACGCACACAACGGCCGGCAATACGTGGCGGTGCTGTCCGGGATCGGCGGCTGGGCGGGCATCGGGCTGGCCGCCGGACTGACCGACCCGGCGGACGGTTCGGGCGCGGTCGGCGGCTACGCGGCCCTGTCGCAGTACACGGCGCCCGGCGGCCAGCTCACGGTGTTCGCGCTGCCGGAGTGAGCCCGTGCGGACCAGTGCCGACGAAGTCCACGAACGCCCGCAGCGGCGCCGGCAGGTGCCGGCGGCCGGGATAGTAGAGGAACGGGCCGGAGAAGACCTGCCACCAGGGTTCCAGCACCGGCTCCAGGGCGCCGCTGTCGAGCTGCGGGCGCAGCCAGTCCTCGAACAGGTGGATGATCCCGGTTCCGGCCACCGCCGCCGCGACCGCGAGGTCGCTGGCGCCGACGCGTACGATCAGCGGGCCGGACGGATCCACGCGGACGATCTCCCCGTCGCGCTCGAACTCCCACGGCGCCGTCAGGCTGCCGCTCGGGAACCGGCCCAGCAGGCAATCATGGGCCAGGAGGTCGCGCGGATGCTCCGGGCGCCCGCGCCGGTCGAGATAAGCCGGCGCCGCCGCCGTGGCGAAACGCTGCCGCCGTGGGCCGATCGGCACCGCGATCATGTCCTGCTCCAGCCGCTCGTCGTAGCGGATGCCGGCGTCGCAGCCGGACGCCAGCACGTCCACGAATCCGTCCTCGACCACCAGTTCGAGCCGGATCTCGGGATAGGCCGCCAGGAACGGCGGCACGATCGAGGGTAGGACGAGGCGTGCCGCGCTCAGAGGCACGTTGAGTCGGAGCGGTCCGGCCGGCCGGTCGCGGAACCCGTTCACCACATCGAGGGCGGCCTCGACTTCTCCGAGTGCCGGGCCGAGCCGCTCCAGCAGGCGGATGCCGGCCTCGGTGGGCGCGACGCTGCGGGTGGTCCGGTTCAGGAGGCGCACGCCGAGGCGCGCCTCGAGCCGGCGCACCGCCTCGCTGAGGCTCGACGCGCTGCCGTTTCCGGCGCGTGCGCCCTCGCGGAAGCCGCCGGCCCGCGCCACGGTCACGAAGGCGGTCAGGTCCGACAGGTCCATCGTCATTGTTCGAGATCTCGCACAGCCCGTGCCGAACATCAGCGCTTATCCGATCAGGCCGCGCCTTCTACATCCGGGGCGCACACAGGAGATTCGCCATGACCGACATCGCGCAGGCCGGCACGTTCGCGCTCGGCGACCGCACCGTGAAACGCCTCGGCTACGGGGCCATGCAACTCGCCGGGCCGGGCGTGTTCGGACCGCCGAAAGACCGCGGGACGGCCGTCGCGGTGCTGCGCGCGGCGGTGGCCGAGGGGGTCGACCACATCGACACCAGCGACTTCTACGGGCCGCACGTCACCAACCAGATCATCCGCGAGGCGCTCCACCCCTATCCCGACGATCTGGTGATCGTGACCAAAGTCGGCGCCAAGCGCGGGCCGGACGCCTCGTGGAACCCGGCCTTCTCCCCGGAGGAACTCACGCGGGCCGTCCACGACAACCTGCGCAATCTGGGCGTTGACGCCCTCGACGTGGTCAACCTGCGCCTGATGTTCGACGCCCACGGTCCCGCGGAGGGCCCGATCGAGGCGCCGCTCACCGTGCTGGCGGAGCTGCAGCGCCAGGGGCTGATCCGGCGGATCGGGCTGAGCAACGCGACGCAGGCGCAGGTCGCCGAGGGCCGGCGGATCACCGAGATCGTCTGCGTGCAGAACCAGTACAATCTCGCGCATCGGGCCGACGACGCCCTGATCGACGCGCTGGCCGAGGCCGGCACCGCCTACGTGCCGTTCTTCCCGCTCGGCGGCTTCAGCCCGCTGCAATCCACCGCCCTGTCGGAGGTCGCCGCCCAGCTCGGGGCGACGCCCATGCAGGTGGCGCTGGCTTGGCTGCTGCGCCGGGCGCCCAACATCCTTCTGATCCCGGGCACCGGCTCGCTCGGCCACCTGCGCGAGAATCTCGCGGCGGCCGCGCTGAGCCTGCCTGACGACGCGATGGCCACGCTGGGCGCGATCGGGGCCGCGTGACCGGCGAGGCGGCTGCCTACTTGGCCCCTACTTGGCCCGCAGGCCGGCCACCATCGGGCAGCCGCCCTCGCTCATCGGCCGGAACGCCTGCTCGGCCGGGATCGTCTCCAGCACCTTGTAGAGATCCCACTCGCCCTTCGACTCGGCGGGCGTTTTGGCCTCGAACAGGTACATCGGGTGGATCTTGCGCCCGTCCGGCCGGATCGTGCCCTTGCCGAACAGGGGATCGTCGGTGGGCAGCTCCTTCATCTTGGCCACCACGGCGGCGCCGTCCTTGGCCGAGTGCAGGGCCGCCACGGCCTTCAGGTAGTGCAGCGTGCTGGCGTAGACGCCGGCCTGGTACGAGGTCGGCTTCCGGCCGGACATGCGCGCGCCGAACCTGTCCGCGAAGGCCCGGGTGCCGTCGTTGAGGTCCCAGTAGAACGAGGCGGTGAACGCCAGGCCCTGGGCGACTTCGAGCCCCAGGGAATGGATGTCGGTGATGGCGATCAGCAGGGCGGCGAGCGTCTGGCCGCCCTGGCGGATGCCGAATTCATGCGCCTGCTTGATCGCGTTGGCCGCGTCGAGGCCGGCATCGGCCAGGCCGATCACCTGCGCGCCGGAGGCCTGCGCCTGCAGGAGGAACGAGGAGAAATCGGGGTTCGGGAAGGGCGTGCGCACGCCGCCCACGACCGTGCCGCCGCTCTTCTCCACCACCGCCTTGGTGTCGCGTTCCAGGGCGAGGCCGAAGGCGTAGTCGGCGGTGATGAAGTACCAGGACTTGCCGCCGCGCTTGAGCATCGCCTTGCCGGTGCCGTTGGCGAGCGCGGCGGTGTCGTAGGTCCAGTGGACGGTGTTGGGGGTGCAGGCCGGGCCGGTCAGGTCGGCGGTGCCGCCGCCCGAGTTGATGAAGGCCTTGTTCTTCTCCTTGGTGATCTGCGCCACCGCGAGCGCCACCGAGGAGGTCGGCACGTCGAACACCGCGTCGACCCCGTCGCGGTCGTACCATTGCCGGGTGATCGAGGCGCCGACATCGGGCTTGTTCTGGTGGTCGGCGGCCACGACCTCGACCTTCAGCCCCTGGGTCTCCGGCTTGAAATCCTCCACCGCCATGCGGGCCGCCACCACGGCGCCCTCGCCGGTGGAATCGAAGTAGACGCCCGAGCGGTCGTTCAGCACGCCGATCTTCACCGGCACGAGGTCGGCCGCGAGCGCCGCCCCGGCTCCGAGCGCGCACAGAAGCCCCGTCAGTGCCGCGACGCGGTGGCGGACCGTCATGTCTCACTCCCTGTTTCTTTGATCGCGGCGGCGTTGTTCGCCGCTCGGATGTCGTCCGAATGCAGTCTAGGCGGACCGGATCAGAGCCGATACCGGCCGGTGAGAGGATGCGGGCGATCCGTCAGGGCCTCCCCTCACCCGCGCGGCGCCAGCCCGAAGATCGCCCGCGCCTCGTCGGGCGTGGCCGGTTCACGGTCGAGATGGGCCAGCAGGCTGACGGCCTTCTCCACCAGGGCGGCGTTGCTGGGGGCGAGCACGCCCCGGGACAGATAGAGGTTGTCCTCCAGCCCGACCCGGACGTTGCCGCCCATCCCGGCGGCCACCGCCAGGATCGGAAACTCCTCCCGGCCGATGCCGAAGGCCGACCAGACCGCGTCCTCGGGCAGCCGCGCTCGCATCGCCACCAGCGCCTCGGCGGTCGCGGGCGCCCCCCAGGGGATGCCGAGACAGATCTGGAACAGGGGCGGCCGCGCCAGGTGCCCCTCGGCGATCAGGTGCCGGGCCAGCTCGATCTGGCCGAGATCGAACACCTCGATCTCGGGCCTCACCCCGGCCTCGCGGATCTGCGCCGCCATGGCCCGCAGATGCGCGGGGGTATTGAGGAACAGGTGCTCGCCGAAGTTCATCGTGGCGACGTCGAGGGTGCAGATCTCGGGGCGTAGCGCCGCGACGTGCCGGGTCCGGGTCTCGGGTGACGCGAAGGTGGTGCCGGGGCCGGCCGCCGACGGGTCGGGATCGCCGGGCACGAACCGGCCGCCGGCCCCGGTGGTGAGGTTGAGGATCACGGCCTCGTTCTTCTCGCGCACCCGCTCGACCACCTCGCGGTAATGGGCGAGTTCCATGCTGGGCGCGGCGGTCTCGGGATCGCGGACATGGATGTGGACCACCGCGGCCCCGGCGGAGGCGGCCTCCAGGGCGGATTGGGCGATGGCCTTCGGGCTCACCGGCACCGCCGGGTTCTTCTTCGGCGTGTCGAACGAGCCCGTGAGGGCGCAGGTGATGACGGTCGTCCGGGACATACTTTCCTCCCTGGCCTGATCCTGACGGTGCCGTCCCGCGTGTGGACGAGGGCCGCTATAGCGCCCCGCCATCCACCGTGATCGTCTCGCCGGTGATGTAGGCGGCGCCCGCGGCCAGGAAGAAGATCGTCTCGGCGATGTCCTCGGGCCGGGCCATGCGGCGCAGCATCGTGTGCTGCACCGTCGCGGCCTTGCGCGCCTCCGGCCACGGCTCGGTCCACGGGGTGGCGACGAGGCCGGGGGCGACCGCGTTGACGCGCACGTCCGGGGCGAGGGCCCTGGCCAGGCTGCGGGTGAGGTTGATCAGCCCGGCCTTGCTGGCCGAATAGGCGATCGAGGAGCCCCGCCGCCCGAGCCCGGCCACGGAGGCCGTGTTGACGATCGCCCCGCGGTTGTCTTTCAGACTCGCCGCCGCGGCCCGCGAACAGCGGTACGGGCCGAGGAGGTTCGTGGCCAGGATCGTGGCCCAAAACTCTTCCGTCATCGCGTCGAGGTCCTCGAAGGCGATCGGCGCAGTGGTGCCGGAGGTCCCGGCATTGTTGACCAGTACGTCGAGGCCGCCGAGCGCCGCGATCCCGGCCGCCACCATCGCCTCGGCCTCGCCGGGCTGCGACACGTCCCCGGGCAGCGCCATCACGGCCAGGCCCTCGGCGGCGAGACGCTCGGCCTCCGCGGGGCCGCGGGGATCGTCGGGGAGGTGGTTCAGCGCCACGCTGGCGCCGTTGCGGGCGAACAGCGTCACCGTGGCCAGCCCGATGCCCGAGGAGGCGCCGGTGACGAGGATGCGCCGTCCGGACAGGTCCGCGCCGATCATGGGCCCTCCATCCGGCCGATCCCGGCCATCGCCTTCTTCAAGGCCAGCAGCTTGCGGTCGCGCTCGCGGAACAGGTCCGCAGGCTCGCGCCCGCCCCAGTCGAAATAGCCGCGCCCCGCCATCACTCCGGTCCGGCCCCCGGCGCAGAGTGCGTCCAGGGTCTCCGACCGGGTCCGGGCCGGGGGCGGCGCGTAGCTGCCGTTCGCCAGGGCGCGCCGGGTCAGGTCCAGCCCGGTGAAATCGGCCTTGGCGAGGTGGCCGAGGATCGGGATGCGTAAGCTGAGCCCGTGGATGATCGCGTCGTCGATCTCGCGCGGCTCGGCGATGCCTTCGTCCAGCAGCCGGAACACCTCGGCGCTGATCGCCGACTGGATGCGGTTGGCGACGTAGCCGGGGATGAAGCGCTTGAGCACGATGGGCACCTGACCGAGGCCGAGCACGAGGTCGTGCATCGCCGCGATCACGGCCGGATCCGTGCCGGGCCCCGGGACCACGTCGACGAGGTCGACGATGTAGGGCGGCGTGTACCAGTGCATCACGAGCGCCCGCGCCTGCCGGGCCTGCGGGATCAGCGGGAAGACGTCGAGGTAGCTGGTGTTGCTCGCCAGGATCGCGTCGGCCGGGCAGAGCCGGTCGAGCGCCCCGAACAGCGCCCGCTTGGATTCCGGGTTCTCGGTGATCGCCTCGATGACCAGGCCGGCGCCCGCGACCGCCGGTTCGAGCTCCGCCTCGACCCGGACGGACCGGGCGAGCCGCGCGGCGTCCCACCCGTCCGGCGCAGCGCCGCCCTCCTGCAGGGTCGCCAGCGCGGATTCCATGAGCGCCGGCACCCGGGCACGGGTCTGCGCATCCGTGTCGGTGATCCGGACGCCGTGCCCCCGGAGCGCCAGCACCAGGGCGATGCCGTGGCCCATCAGGCCGCCGCCGACGATCGCGATCTCCATCGTGCCCTCCCTCAAACCGTCGCGATCGGCGTCGTCGGCGAGCCGACCGCCCCTGGCAGGCGCAGCGGCGGCGCCGTCAGCAGGAAGCGGCTGCGGCCATGGGCGCGCAGCCACTCCGCGAGCGGCGTCAGGTGCCACAGCTCGCCGAGGTTGATTCCGAGCTTGAACAGGCAGTGCTCGTGGAGCGGCAGCGTCGCGCAGCAGGCCGGTCCCACCCCGGCCGGATAGGCCTCCACGGCGTAGTTGTCGGCGATCAGCGCGCACAGCCCCGAGCGGGTGATCCAGTCGAGGAGCCGCGGGTCCCGGCCGTCGAGGCCGGCGCAGAGGTTGTGGACCTGCTTCGGATCGGGCGTGCCGCCCATGGCGATCAGCCGCTCGGCGAAGCCGGTGTGCAGGCAGACCATGTCGCCGGGCTCGATCACGACGCCGTCGGCCTCGAGGATCCGGGCGAGCTGGTCGTAGCCGACCTTGACCTTGGCGTCGCCGAGATGCGCGCGCAGGTCGATCATCACGGCCCGACCCTGCATGCCGACTTCGGCCAGGCGCTCGATCCCGAGTCTGTTCGCCCGGGACGGCTGGTCGGCCGCCTCGTTCGTGCTCGGGCCGACGATGTCCCGGCCGCCGCGGAAGCCGTTGTAGAAGGTCGGGCCGGCGCCGGTGCCGTCCGCATTGAACAGCGAGCCGACATGGGCGAGCGAATCCCACTGCGTCGAGTATTGCAGGTGGATCAGCGCGCGGTCGTCGCAGATCACGTCGGTGGCGCCCGCGACCTCCTCGCAGACCGGGAAGTTCATGTTCGGCCGGCCGTCGGCCCGCCGGGTCGGGGTGATCTGCGGCGGGTGGCGGCGCGGATTGAGGACGGTGCCGCCTGGCAGGTCCAGCGGCAGGCTGAGGCAGAAGGTCAGGCCCTCGCGGACCTCGGCGACGCCCTGGCGGACCTTCTCGGGGGTCAGCAGGTTCAGGCGCCCGAGTTCGTCGTCGGGGCCGAAATCCCCCCAGGTCGAGCCCTCCGGGCGCCGGGTCCAGCGCAGGCTCATGAGCGCCGCCCCGTCGCCCGAGGCCGCAGGACGCGTCGCCTCGCAGGAATTCGGGGCCGCGGTCCGGGGCGAACCCCGGCCGCGGCCGAGCGTGCGTTCCTCACCTGTCCGTCGCCCTTCTTCGAGGCCGTCGAGCCCGCTTTTCGCGGAGCCGGTGCGAGCCTAGGCTGGCGCGGCGCGAGTCGATACCCCGGTCGGAAAACGACTGGGCCGAAACGTCACCGGCCGGTCCCGGTGCGGGCCTTGTGCTCTGGTTTTGCGCGGATACAGTTCATCCCAAGCCCGCGAATAAAAAATTCGGGCACTTGGGATGAGGAATCGCCGATGTCCGAGACCGTGCGCGTCGTCGCTCGGCGTGCCCCGATTCGGCGCGCGCTGCCCACGCTGCTCGCTGCGGGGCTGATCGTGTCGGGACAGGCCCACGCGGCCGACCCGATCAAGGTCGGCGTGATCGCCGAGGCGCAGTCGGTGGCCGGCGCCGCGATCCCGAAGGCGGTCCAGCTCGCCGCCGACGAGATCAACGCCCAGGGCGGGGTCGACGGGCGGCAGATCCAGGTCGTGACCTACGACGACAAGAGTTCCGCCTCCGACGCGGTCCGGGCGTTCCAGCGGGCGGTCAGCGAGGACAAGGTCAACCTCGTCATCGCCAGCTACATCTCCGAGGTCGTGCTGGCGCTGATGCCTTGGTCGGCGCGGCTCAAGACCCCGATGATTACCCCGGGGGCCGCCTCCAACGAGATCAGCGTCGCCGTCCACAAGGACTACGCGCGCAACCGCTACACCTTCCACGGCTACCTGACCTCGCACGCCCTGGCGCAGTCGGTCTGCGACTCGGCCAAGGAGGCGCTGGTCGGGCTGCTCAAGGCGAAATCCGCCGCGATCATGAGCGAGGACGCGGCCTGGACCCGTCCGCTGGATGCGGCCTACGAGGAGTGCCTACCCAAGGCCGGGCTCAAGGTGGTGGAGCATGTCCGGTTCTCGCCGGATACGGGCGACTTCACCCCGATCTACAACAAGATCGAGGCGGCCAAGCCCGACCTGATCGTCACCGGCATCGCCCATGTCGGCGTGCAGCCCACCGTGCAGTGGCAGAACCAGCAGGTGCCGATCGCCATGACCGGCATCAGCGGCCAGGCGACTTCGTCCACCTTCTGGGCCAACACCAACGGCGGCACGCAGGGCGTGCTGTTCGACGCGATCGCCGTCCCCGGCGTGGCGATGACCGAGAAGACGAACGCCTTCACGGACGCCTACGTCAAGCGCTTCGGCGGCGCCCCGTCCTACGCGGGCTACATGGCCTACGACGCGATGCACTACGCGGCGGACGCGGTGAAGCGCGCCGGCTCCACCGAGGCCGACAAGCTGGTCGAGGCCCTGGAGAAGACCGACTGGCTCGGCACGGTCGGGCGCATCCAGTTCTACGGCAAGGACGAGACCTTCACCCACTCGATCAAGTACGGGCGGGGCTTCGTCACCGGGCTGCTGGCCCAGTGGCAGAGCGGCAAGCAGGTCGCGATCTGGCCGACGGAGGTGGCCAACGGCAAGCTGGTCCTGCCGCCCGCGGTCAAGCCGGCGGTGCAGTGAAGCGGGCGGGGAGAGCGCGATGATCGGCCTCCAGATCCTCGTCGACGGCTTCGCGATCTCGGCGCTCTACGCGCTCGGCGCGATGGGCTTCACCCTGATCTTCGGCGTCTCCGGCGTGCTCAACCTCTCGCACGGCGCGCTGATGGTGATGGCTGCGGTCGCCGCCTGGGCGGCCTCCGCCCAGTTCGGCCTCGGCTCCTACGCGGGCGCCGGGATCGGCATCCTGTGCGGGCTGGCCGCTTCCCTGGTGACCTACTTCGCCATCGTCGCGCCGATCGAGCGCAGCAGGGCGATCCCCCGGGAGGAGAAGGAGATCTTCGTCCTCACCGGCACCCTGCTCTGGGGCATCATGATCCAGGAGCTGGTCGCCTACTTCTTCACCGACAACCCGAAGACGGTCCTGCCGATCGTCGAGGGCGTGATCGAGATCGCCGGGGTGCGCACGCCCCGCAACGAGATCTTCACCGCGGTGATCTGCTGGATCGTGATCGGCCTGCTCTGGCTGTTCGTGAACAAGGCGCGGGCCGGCAAGGTCCTGCTCGCCGCCTCCATGAACCCCCGCGGGGTCACGCTGCTCGGCCACGACATGGGCCGGATCTACGTCGCGGTCTGGGCGATCTACGGGCTGCTAGCGGGGATCGCCGGGGTGCTGCTCGGGATGTTCCTGGGGGTGTCGTCCTACTCGGTGGGGCCGCTCACCGCGAGCGCCTTCTCGATCGTGGTGCTGGGCGGGCTCGGCAGCGTCACCGGCTCGCTGATCGCCGCCTACGTGGTCGGCTATCTCGAGACGGCCACCGCCTACCTGATCTCCCCGGCCTACCGGGTGATCCCGGCCCTGCTGCTGCTCGTGGCCGTCATGTACCTGCGCCCGCAGGGCCTGCTGGGGCGGCGGTGATGGTTCTTTCGGGACTCTCCCGCCGGCCCGAATGCCACATGCGCGACCTCCGCGGAACGCTCTCCCCTCTCCCGACCCGGCCTGACGGCCGGCCTACCCTCCTCCGCAGAGGGCGGATGGCAACGCGCGGAGGATGGAACCGCTCATGAAGCTCCTCACCACCCCGGGCTTCTGGGTCGCGCTGCTGGCGCTCGCCCTGGCCGCGTTCCTGCCCTGGTGGGTCTCGGGCTACATCCTCGGGCTCCTCACCATCGCGTATTATTTCGGCGTCTTCGCCATGGCCTGGGACCTGCTCTTCGGCTTCGCCGGCGAGGTGAATTTCGGCCCGACCTTCCTGATCGGGCTCGGAGCCTACGGGGCCGGCATCCTCAACAACCGCTACGAGCTGCCGATCCCCTACTGCCTGGCGGCCGGGACCGTGCTGGCGGTGGTCGGCGGGCTGGCCCTGGCGCTGCCGGCCCTGAAGGTGCGGGGTCCGTATTTCGGGCTGATCACCCTAGTCGCGGTGCTGCTCCTGCAGAACATGATCGTGGTGTTCTCCGGGATCACCGGCGGCGAGATCGGGCTCACGGTGCCGGACGTGATCTCCATCGACGCCGACACCAATTACTGGATCGCGCTCGGCTTCATGGCCTTTGCCGGGCTGGTCCTCACGGCCATCGCCCGCTCCCCGGTGGGGCTGATCCTGCAGGCTGCCGGCCAGGACCCGATCGTGACCGGCGCGCTCGGCTTCAACGTCGCCAAGCACAAGCTGGCGGCCTTCGCGGTCAGCGCCGCCTTCTCGGGCCTCGCGGGTGGGCTGGTGGTCTTCTACATGGGCACCGCCTCGGTCGGCACGCTGATCGACACCGCGGTGGGCGTGCAGGTGATCATCGCGGCGGTGCTCGGCGGGCGGCGGACCATCGTGGGCGCCGCGCTCGGGGCGGTGTTCCTGATCGCCGCCGGCGAATTGCTGCGCCCGCTCGGTCCGCTCTCGACCTTCGTGGTCTCGGCCGTGGCCCTGCTGGTCATCCTGTTCGTGCCCTCGGGGCTGCTGGGCCTCGCATCCATCCGGAGAGCGCGATGACCGTCGCCGTCAGGCCTGCGCTGAACGCCGCCCCCCTCGCCGAGCCCTGCCTCACGGTGCGGGGCCTGACCAAGCGGTTCGGCGGCCTCGTCGCCGTCAAGGACATCGACCTCGATCTGCGCCCCGGGGAGATCCTGGGACTGATCGGGCCGAACGGCTCGGGCAAGTCCACCGTGATGAAGCTGATCATGGGGCTGGAGCGGCCGAGCGCCGGCTCGATCCGCCTCGACGGCGCCGAGATCGGCGGAATGCCGGCCCACCGGGTCGCCCGCCAGGGGATCGGCCTCGTGTTCCAGCACGCGCGACCGCTCCAGCGGCAGACCGTGCTGGAGAACATCAGCCTCGCGCTGCTGCCCGACAGCCTGATCCGCCTGGCCGCGGATCCCCACGTCGCGCGCCGCGCAAGGGACATCGCCGAGCGCGTCGGCCTCGGCGCGGTGGCCGACCGGCGGCCCGGTACCCTCCCCTTCGCGGACCTGCGCCGCCTGGAACTCGCGAAGGCGATCGCCCGCGACCCGCGGGTGGTGCTGGTGGACGAGCCGTTCGCGGGCCTGACCGGGGGCGAGGTCGCGGCCTTCTCCGAGCTGATCCGGGGCTTCCGGGACGAGGGCAAGGCCGTGCTCCTCGTCGACCACAACGTGAAGAGCGTCGCGGCCCTCGTGGACCGGGTGTTCGCCATGTATCTCGGCGAACGCATCGCGGAGGGCTCGGCCGAGGCGGTGATGGCCGACCCGACGGTGCGCCGGGTCTATCTCGGCGGCAGCATCGAGACCGCCGCCAGGCCCGAGGCCGCGTTCAAGGCGGATTCACTGCTCACCGTCGAGGGCGTCGACGTGCTCTACGGCAAGGCGCAGGCCCTGCGCGCCGCCTCGATCCACGTCCACGAGGGCGAGTTCGTCTCGGTGGTGGGCCTCAACGGCGCCGGCAAGACCACGCTGTTCAACGCCATCTCGGGCCTCGTCCCGCATTCCGGCACGATCCGGTTCGACGGCCAGGATCTCGGCCGCATGAAGCCGGCCGCGATCGCCCGGGCCGGGATCGTCCAGGTGCCCGAGACCCGCGAGCTGTTCGGCGACCTCAACGTGCGCGAGAACCTCGATCTCGGCGGCCAGCACGTCACCAAGGCCGAGAGCGTGCAGCGGCGCGAGTGGCTCTACGAGCTGTTCCCGATCCTCAAGGCCCGCGAAGGCCAAACCGCCCGCACGCTGTCGGGCGGCGAGCAGCAGATGCTGACCATTGCCCGCGCCTTGATGATGCGCCCACGCCTCCTGATCCTCGACGAGCCGACGCTCGGCCTCGCCCCGGTGATCCTGGAGCTGCTGTCGAAGGCCCTGGAGCGCCTGCGACAGACCACGCCGATCACCGTCCTGCTCGGCGAGCAGAACGTCACCTTCGCGCTGCCCCATGCCGACCGGGTCTACGTGCTGGAACAGGCCCGCATCGTCTGGGAAGGCCCGCCGGACCGGTTCGCCGGCGAGATGGGATCGAAGTATCTGTGAAGGGGGGAATCGGACCCGCTGCTCCCCCTCCCCCCTTTGCGGGGGAGGGTGGCCCTCGCGTCAGCGGGGGTCGGGAGAGGGGAACCCGGCATCAGAAAGGGGCGGAGCGGTGATGAAGGCCGCCAGCCTTCTTCGGCACCGTCGCTCCCCTCTCCCGACCCGGCCTGACGGCCGGCCCACCCTCCCCCGCAAAGGGGGGAGGGAGAGGCGCGGATCCCATCGGAACGAAACTCGGGAGCGGACACCGTGGATTTCGACCTCTCCCCATCCCAGACGCACTGGCTGACCCGGGTCCGCGCCTTCATCGCCGACGCGATCCAGCCCGCCGCCGCCGCGGTGGCGGCCGAGCGGGCGGCAAGCCGCGCGCCCTCGCCCACCATGGAGCGGCTGAAGGGCCAGGCGCGGGCCGAGGGCCTGTGGAACCTGTTCCTGCCGCCCTCCCCCGAGCATGACACGGACGCCTACCGCGGCGCCGGCCTGACCAACCTCGATTACGCGCTCTGCGCCGAGGCGATGGGCCGGGTCGGCATCGCGTCGGAATGCTTCAACTGCGCGGCGCCCGACACCGGCAACATGGAGGTGCTGCACCGCTACGGCAGCCCGGCCCAGAAGGAGACGTGGCTGCGGCCGCTGATGGCCGGGGAGATCCGGTCGGCGTTCCTGATGACCGAGCCCGACGTCGCCTCCTCGGACGCCACCAACATCGAGACCGCGATCCGCCGCGACGGCGACCACTACGTCATCGACGGACGCAAATGGTGGTCCACCGGGGTCGGCGACCCGCGCTGCACCCTCGCGATCCTGATGGGCAAGACGGACCCGGACGCGCCCCGCCACCGGCAGCAATCCCAGATCCTCGTGCCCATGGACACGCCCGGCCTGCGGGTCGCGCGCCTGCTGCCGGTCTTCGGCTACGAGGACGCGCCCAAGGGACACGGCGAGGTGGTGCTCGAGAACGTGCGCGTCCCGGCCGAGAACCTGATCCTCGGCGAGGGGCGCGGCTTCGAGATCGCGCAGGGGCGGCTCGGGCCGGGGCGCATCCACCATTGCATGCGCACCATCGGGGTCGCCGAGGCGGCGCTCGAGGCCATGGCCCGGCGCCTCGTCTCGCGGGTCGCCTTCGGCAAGCGCATCAGCGAGCAGTCGGTCTGGGAGCAGCGGGTCGCGGAGGCGCGGATCGACATCGAGATGACCCGGCTGCTCTGCCTGAAGGCCGCCGACATGATGGACAAGGTCGGTGCCAAGGGTGCGAAGCTCGAGATCGCCATGATCAAGGTCGCCGCCCCGCGGATCGCCCTCAAGGTGATCGACGACGCGATCCAGGCCCATGGCGGCGCCGGCGTGTCCGAGGATTTCGGACTGGCCAGGATGTACGCCCATATCCGCACCCTGCGGCTGGCCGACGGGCCGGACGAGGTGCACAACCGCTCCATCGCCCGGCTCGAATTCGGGCGCTACACCAACGCCCGGGAGGGTGCATGAGCGGCCCCGACGCCTTCTCCGGCGTGAAGCCGGTCGAGCCGCGCCAGCGGATCGACGAGGCCCGGCTGGCCGCCTGGCTCGCCGAACACGTCCGCGACTATGCCGGGCCGCTCACCGTGCAGCAATTCCGCGGCGGCCAGTCGAACCCGACCTACCGGCTGGAGACGCCCGGCCAGGCCTACGTGCTGCGGCGCAAGCCGTTCGGGCCGCTCCTCCCCTCCGCGCACGCGGTGGAGCGTGAGTTCCGGGTGATCGGCGCGCTCTACGGCGAGGGGTTTCCGGTTCCGAGGCCGTTCGCCCTCTGCGAGGACGAAACGATCATCGGCGCCGCCTTCTACGTGATGGAGGCGGTGGGCGGCAGCGTGCACTGGGACGGCACCCTGCCCGGCCTCGACCCCCATGCCCGGCACCGGCACTATGCCGGCATGATCGCGACGCTCGCGCGCCTCCACGCGATCGACCCGGAGGCGGCGGGCCTCGCCGATTACGGCAAGCCCGGCAACTACTTCGCCCGGCAGGTCGATCGCTGGACCCGCCAGTACCGGGCCGCCGAGGACGGCCGGCTCGCGGATGTGGAGCGCCTGATCGCCTGGCTGCCCCGCACCGTGCCCGAGCAGCAGGGCACGGCCATCGTCCACGGCGATTACCGCCTCGACAACCTGATCTTCTCGCCCGACGGCGGCGTCAGCGCGGTGCTCGACTGGGAGCTGTCGACCCTCGGCGATCCGCTCGCCGATTTCAGCTACCTGCTGATGCATTGGGCTTTGCCGGCGGACGGGCGCAGCGGCCTCGGCGGCCTCGACCTGCCGGCGCTGGGCATCCCGACCCGGGAGGAGGCGGTGGCGCTCTACTGCCGGGCCGCGGACCGGGCGGCCCTGCCCGACCTCGACTGGTACTTCGCCTACAACCTGTTCCGGCTGGTCGGCATCCTCCAGGGCGTGGCCGCGCGCGCCAAGGCCGGCAACGCCGCGAGCGAGCACGCCGCCGCCATGGCGGCGCGGGTGCCGGCTCTGGCCGCCGCGGCCTGGGCGTTCGCCGAGCGCGCGGGGGCCTGAGATGGATCTCGCCGGTCGCGTCGTCGCCGTCACCGGGGCCGCCCGGGGCATCGGCCGTGCGCTCGCCGAGGCCGCCCACGCGCGGGGCGCCTGCGTCGTCGCCCTGGACCGGGACGGCGCCGGGGCCCAGGCCGTCGCCGCCCGGCTCGGCGGCCGCGCCTGCGCGCTCGACGTGGCCGATCCCGATGCCGTGGCCGAGTCCATCGCGCGGATCGAGGCCGAGACCGGGCCGATCGCGCTGTACTGCTCCAATGCCGGCATCCTGGAGCGCGACCCGGATCCCGGGCTCGCGACCTCGGCCGATCCGGCGAGCTGGGAGCGCGCCTGGTCGGTGAACGTGATGGGCCACGTCCACGCGGCGCGGGTCCTGGTCCCGCTCTGGCTCGCCCGGGGCGAGGGGGCGTTCCTCGGCACCGTCTCGGCGGCCGGATTGCTGAGCCAGATCGGTAGCGCGACCTACTCGGCGACCAAGCACGCCGCCCTCGCCTTCCTGGAGCACCTCGCCATCGCGCATGCGGGGGACGGCATCCGGATCGCCGCCCTGTGCCCGCAGGGCGTCGACACCGCCATGCTCGGTGCCGCGAGCGCCGCCGCCCGCGACGGCGTGCTCGCGCCCGAAGCCGTGGCCGAGGCGGCCTTCGACGGGCTGGCCGCCGGCCGGTTCCTGATCCTGCCGCACCCGCAGGTCGCGGACTACGCACGCCGCCGGGCGGACGACCCCGAGCGCTGGCTCGCCGGCATGGCGCGCCTGCGCCGGTCGATGCTGGACGCCGGATGACCCCCGACGGACCCAGGGAGGACGCGCCATGTCCCTGTTCGATCTGACCGACAAGGTCGCGCTGATCACCGGCTCGTCCCGGGGCATCGGCCGGGCGATCGCCCTGCGGATGGCCGAGCACGGCGCGCGGGTGGTGATCTCGTCGCGCAAGCGCGAGGCCTGCGAGGCGGTGGTGGCCGAAATCGAGGCCGCCCACGGCCCGGGCCGCGCGGTGGCGATCCCGGCGAGCATCTCGGTAAAGGCGGAGCTGGAGGATCTGGTCGCCCGGACCGAAGCCCGGTTGGGTCCGGTGGACGTGCTGGTCTGCAATGCCGCCAGCAACCCGTATTACGGGCCGCTCGCCGGCATCTCGGACGCCCAGTTCCGCAAGATCCTGGAGAACAACGTCCTGTCGAACCACTGGCTGATCCAGATGGTCGCCCCCGGGATGGTCGCGCGGCGGGACGGGGCGATCGTCATCGTCTCGTCCATCGGGGCGCTGAAGGGGTCGCCGGTGATCGGCGCCTACAACGTCTCCAAGGCCGCCGACCTTCAGCTCGCCCGCAACTACGCGGTCGAGTACGGCCCGGCCAACGTGCGGGTGAACTGCCTGTGCCCGGGGCTGATCCGCACCGATTTCGCCCGGGCCCTGTGGGAGGATCCCGAGATGCTGGCATCCACCACCGAGGCCGCGCCGCTCCGCCGGATCGGCGAGCCTGACGAGATCGCGGGCGCGGCCGTGTTCCTGGCCTCGCCGGCTGGCCGGTTCGTCACCGGCCAGGCGCTGGTCGTCGACGGCGGCGTGACGATCGCGCGATGACGAGCCCCGATCCCCGCCTTCCCGCCGGCTGGCCGGCCCTCTCCTTCCGCGAGGCGGAAGCGCGCCTCACCGCACCAGGGGCGCCGTTCGCGATCGCCACCCTGCCGATCCGGGGCGTCCCGACCCGGATCTGGACGAGCGCGCCGCCGACGCTGCGCGACCTGTCCCGCATCGCCCGAGGGCACGGGGACCGGACCTTCGTGGTCTACCGGGACGAGCGCGTCACATTCACGGGCTTCACCCGGGCCGCGACCGCCCTGGCCCACGCCCTGGTGGCCGCCGGGATCGGTAAGGGCGACCGCGTCGCCATCGCGCTGCGCAATCTGCCGGAATGGCCGGTCTGCTATTACGGTGCCCTGCTGGCCGGGGCGATCGCGACGCCGCTGAACGCGTGGTGGACCGGGCCGGAACTCGCCTACGCGCTCCGGCATTCCGGCGCCCGGGTGCTGATCGCCGACGGCGCCCGGTTCGAGCGGATCGCCCCCCACCGCACGGAATGCCCGGCCCTGGAGCAGGTTTTCGTCACGCGGATGGAGCCCGACGACCGAATGACGCCACTCTCCGCGGTGATCGGCCCGGTGGCGGACTGGGCCGCTCTGCCCGAGCGGGCCCCGCCCGACATCGCCCTCGACCCGGAGGACGACGCGACCCTGTTCTACACCTCGGGCACCACCGGCCGGCCCAAGGGTGCGGTCGGCACCCACCGGGCTGCGGCCACCACCGTGATGGCCTACCCCTATTCGGCGTCGCGCAGTGCGCTGCGCCGGGGCGAGACGCCGCCGAAGCCCGATCCGTCCGCACCGCAGCGGGCCTCGCTGCTGGTGATCCCGCTGTTCCACGTCACCGGCTGCCACGCGAGCCTCGGGGCGGCGCTCTACGGCGGCCACCGCCTGGTGATGATGCATCGCTGGGACGCCCATGAGGCCCTCGACCTCATCGACCGGGAGGGCTGCACCGGAGCCGGCGGCGTCCCGACCATCGCTTGGCAGCTCGCGACAGCCGCCCGGGAGGCGGGCCGGCCGCTGCCGAGCCTCGAATCGGTGACCTATGGCGGCGCGCCCGCGGCCGGCGACCTGGTGCGCGCGCTCGGCGAGGCGTTCCCGAAGGCGGCCCCCGCCACCGGCTGGGGCATGACCGAGACCTCGGCGACCTTCACCCACCACCAGGCCGAGGATTATCTCGCCCATCCCGAATCCTGCGGCCCGCCCCTGCCGGTCTGCGAGGTGCGGATCCTCGATCCGCTCGGGCAGGACCTGCCGCCCGGCAGCGTCGGGGAGCTGTGCGTGAAGGGCCCCAACGTGGTCCGCGGCTACTGGGACGACCCGGACGCCACCGCCGAAATCCTGTCCGACGGCTGGCTGCGCACCGGCGATCTCGCGCGCGCCGACGACGAGGGGTTCCTGACCATCGTCGACCGGATCAAGGACATGCTGATCCGCGGCGGCGAGAACATCTATTGCTGCGAGGTCGAGAACGTCCTCTACGCGCATCCGGACGTGATCGACGCGGTGGTGCTGGCGGTGCCCCACCCGACGCTGGGCGAGGAGCCCGGCGCGATCGTGGCCCTGGCCGAGGGGGCCCGGACCGGACCCGAGGAGATCCGGGCCTTCGCGGCCGAGCGGCTCGCGGCGTTCAAGGTTCCGGTGCGCGTGGTGGTCTGGGACGGGCTCCTACCCCGCAACCCCGCCGGCAAGATCCTGCGGGCGCCCCTGCGGTCGGTGTTCGCGGTCGGATCAGCTCAGAACGGCTCGCCCTCGTCGTCCGGCCGGTAGACGCGCAGCGACCGGCCGTCCGGGAACTCCACCGTGCGGCGGCGTACCACCATGTAGCCGGCGGCCTCCGCGGCACGCAGGCGCTCCAGCCGCTCGTCGGCATAGCCGGGGCCGTAATTGTAGGCCCGATAGCGCGGATAGCCGTCCGGCAGCGGCGGCGGTGGGGGCGGTGCGACCGCGACCATCCGGTGCGGACGCATGGGCCGGGCCGCCGCTGCGGCGACACGCGACCGGTGCGCCGTCGTGGCGCCCCGCGTCGTAGCGACCCGCTTGGCCTCCGGGGCGGGGCGGCGCGTCGCGACGCGCTTCTGAGTGGGCCGTGCGGCGACCGCCTTGCGGGCCGGTGCCGCGGCAGCAAGAGTCGATGCGGGCGGCGGATCGGCTTTCTGAGCCTCGGCCGGGCTCGCGGCCGGGGCCACCTTGCGGGCTGGCGGGTCGGTCCAGCCCGAGGCCGGCTCGGCGCGCGCGCCGGTCGCGCCCAGGGCGAGGGCGAGGACGAGCGCGGCGAGACTCGTTCGTGCACCGTACGGCATGGTGCCCTCCTGAGATCGCGGTGTTTCGGATCGGTCCGCTGGGCCGCACGACAATAGAGCGAACCGTCGCGCAGGGGAATTCCGCAGCATCATTTCGACGGCGATCCCCCAGGACATTTTTAGATCAGTGAATCGTTCCCGATGATCCGAGCTGCGAAGCTGGAGATCGGCTGGCTTGAGAGGAGCGCGTGCCCGTTGCTTCAAACCGGTGTCCGGCTCGGCTGGACGGGCCTGCCGCGGCGCGAGCCCTTGAACCGAACCGCGGGCTCCGTACCCGTCGCGTCGGCGATCCGGCGCAGCGTCTCCACAGTGGAGCTCGAAGGCCCCGATTGCCATCGCGGGTCCCGGCCCGATCCGTTCCCATCGTCTCAGCCCGTTGCGTCTGCGACGGCGGGGACGGCGTTTTGCGCGGAACTCGCTGCCCCCGCCGTGGTTGCACCGCCATGTCCACCCCCGCCGATGCGTCCTCCGGCTCACCACCCGGCCTGCGGGTGTGCGTCGATCTCAACCTCTGCCAGGCCTACGCCCAGTGCTGTTACGCGGCGCCGCGGCACTTCCGCATCGAGGGACACGAGGCGCTGTTCTACGATCCCGCCCCGGCCGCGCAGGACCGCGCCGACATCGAGCGGGCGCGCGTCGCCTGCCCGGTCCAGGCGATCCGGGTCGAAGATCCGGGGCAGGCTGCCTGAGATGGCGTCGGGATCGACCACCGAGCGCGCGATCGTGGTGGGCGCCGGCCTGGCGGCTTTGCGCGGCGCCGAGGCGATGCGGGAGGCCGGGTTCGCCGGTCCGCTGACCATCGTCGGCGCCGAGCCGTACCGGCCCTATGACCGTCCGCCACTCTCGAAGCACGTGCTCACCGGCGAGACCGGACCGGACGCGACCGCCCTGCCGAGCAGCCTCGGCGCGGACGTGGAATGGCGTCTCGGAAGCCCGGCCGAGCGCCTCGACCGGGGGGCGCGCACCCTCCACCTCGCGGACGGGCGCGCCCTGCCCTACGACCGCTTGCTGATCGCCACCGGCACCCGCGCCCGGGCGTGGCCAAACCCCCATGAGGGCCGGCTGGCCGGCGTCTTCACCCTGCGCGGGCGGGATGATGCCGCCGCCCTGCGGACCGCGCTGGCCGCGGCTCCCCGCCGGGTGCTGGTGATCGGCGGCGGCTTCATCGGCTGCGAGGTCGCCAGCGTGTGCCGGCAGCTCGGCCTGCCGGTGACCCTGGTCGAGCCCGGGCCGACGCCCCTGGCCCGCGTCCTTGGAGGCACGGTCGGGGCGTTCATCGGGGCGATCCACGAGGGGCGGGGCGTCGATCTGCGCTGCGGCAGCGAGGTCGAGTGGCTCGAAGAGGCGGATGGCCGGTTCGTGCGCGCACACCTCACGGACGGCACCCGCATCGACGCGGACGTCGCGGTGATCGCCCTCGGGGCCGTCCGCAACACCGAATGGCTCGACGGCTCCGGCCTGTCGGCGGATCCGGGCGGCGTCGATTGCGACGCGGCGGGCTACGTCCTCGACACCGACGGGGCGGCCGACCCGCGCATCGCCGCCGCCGGCGACGTGGCCCGGTTCCCCCACCCGCTCTACGGCGGGCGGCGCGTGGCGCTGGAGCATTGGAGCCAGGCGGTGGCGCAGGGCATCCATGCCGGGCGGCTGCTGGCCGGGGCGAAGCCCGAGGGCCCCTACGGCGCGTTGCCGACCTTCTGGTCCGCGCAGGGCAGCGTGGTGGTCAAGTCCGTCGGGCTGACCGAGGGCGCGGACGCCCTGGCGATCACCCATGGCGAGCCCGGCACCGGCCGCTTCCTCGCCGTCTACGGACGGGCGGGGCGGTGCATCGCGGCCGTCTCGGTGGACAGCGCCCGCTGGTTGCCGGCCCATGCCGAGCGGGTCGCCGCCGGCGCGCCGTTCCCGCCGGACGGGACCGCCGCCGATCGCCCGGCGAAAGGGATCACCCTCCTCACCCCCGGCTTTCCCTGACCGCTCAGGCGCCCCGCCCGGGATCCCGGGCGACGCGCCGAGGTTTCGATTTGGATCGTCCCGGACGTCTCCGTCCGGACGATGCGCAACTTGGACACCGCATGCCCGACGCCACCCTCCTCGATCAGGTCAAGGATTTCGCCAACCGCGCGGACCCCTATCCGATCTACGCCAAGCTGCGGGAGCATCCGGTCTCGCGCCAGGACGACGGGACCGAGGAAGGGACCTGGGTGGCCGCGACCCACGGCGCCATCTCGAGCTTGCTGCACGACCCGCGGGTCAGCTCCGAGACCCTGCCCCCGGCCGACCGGCCGCGCACCGGCAACCCCCTCACCGACCTCATCGTCAAGCCGCTCAAGGACTGGATGATGGACCGGCACCGGGTCTTCATCTTCCGCGACCCGCCGGACCACGACGTCCTGCGGGCGTCCGTGATGCACCAGTTCTCCCGTGCGCGCGTCCAGGCGATGCGGGCCCGCTCCGACCGGCTGGTGGCCGACCTGCTGAACGAGAAGTGCGGCGCCCGGGAGATCGACGCGGTCGACGACCTCGCCTACCCGCTGCCGGTGACGGTGATCTGCGAGTTGTTCGGCGTCCCCCGGGAGGACGAGCCGAAGTTCCACGGCTGGGCGACCCAGCTCGCCACCGCCCTCGAGCCGGACAGCCTGTCGGATCGGGAGATCCGCGATGCGAACAGCCGGACCTTCGACGCGATCGGCGGCTACATGGCCGACCTGATCAAGGAGAAGCGCCGCCATCCGCAGGACGACATGCTCTCGGGGCTCGCCAACGAGGCGACGCCGGAGGGCGCCAAGATGGGCGATTACGACCTGATCGCCACCTCGATCCTGATGCTGGTGGCAGGCCACGAGACCACCGTGAACCTCATCACCAACGGGCTGCTGACCCTGCTGCGCCACCCCGACGAGCTGGAGCGCCTGCGGCAGGATCCCGGCCGCGCCCCGCGCCTCATCGAGGAACTGCTGCGCTACGAGCCGCCCGTGCAGTTCCGGACCCGAAAGACGCTGTCGGCCATCGACATCGCCGGCGTCACGATCCCCGAGGGCGCCGACCTCGTGCTGCTGCTCGCCTCCGGCAACCGCGACGGCGCCGTCTTCCCGGATCCCGATCGCTTCGATCCCGACCGCGCCGGCATCCGCCACCTCGGCTTCGGCGGCAGCCTCCATTACTGCGTCGGCGCACCGCTCGCCCGGTTCGAGGCCGAGGCGGCGCTCACCGCCCTGGCGAGCCGGCTCAAGGCCCCCCGGCTGATCGAAAACCCGCCGCCCTACCGCTCCGGGGCCGCCCTGCGCGGGCCGGAACATCTCCGGGTGGCGATCGACGGGATTCTTTGATTTTCTCTGGTGCGGGCTACCGATCGAAGCCGGGTTGCGCGTCGTCCCCTCAGGACGAAGCGCGGGTTCCCCGCTCCTCGCAAGCGGGGCGAGGAGAGCACCTCTTCATCGCGCCGGAGCGGAAGCTTAGGCCACCCTCTCAGGCGGCTTTGACCGCAGCGAGGAACGTGGTCACCTCCTGTCCCAGCCCGGAGGCGTAGCGCGCCAGATCCTGCGCGGCGCTCAGCACCTGGCTGGCGGCGGCGCCGGTCTCGCCGGCGGCTTCCCGGACCTCGGCGATGTCGGCGCTGACGGCCTGCGTCCCCTGCGCGGCCTGGGTGACGTTGCGCACGATCTCGCTCGTGGCGGCGCCCTGCTCCTCCATGGCGGCGGCCACGCTCAGGGCGACCGTGCGCATGGCATCGATCGTGCCCCCGATCGTCCGGATCGACTCGACGGCGTGCCGGGTCTCGTTCTGGATCGCGGCGATCTGATGGGCGATCGTGTCGGTGGCCTTGGCGGTCTGGGCCGCCAGGGCCTTCACCTCGCCGGCCACGACGGCGAAGCCTTTGCCGGCCTCCCCGGCCCGGGCGGCTTCGATGGTGGCGTTGAGCGCCAGCAGGTTGGTCTGTCCGGCGATGCCGGCGATCAGGCCCATCACCTCGCTGATCTGGTCCGTGCCCCGGGACAGGACCTGCATCAGGTCGTTCGTGCGGGCGGCGTCGACGCTGGCCTGGTCGGCCATCGTGGAGGACTGGGCGACGCGGGACGCGATCTCCTGGATCGAGGCGGACATCTCCTCGCTGGCGGCGGCCACGGTCTCGACGTTGGACGACGTCTGCTCCGAGGCGGCCGCGACACGCCCGGACTGGTCGGTGGTGCGGGCGGCCGTGCGGGTCATCTCCCGGGCGGTGGCCTCCATCTCCACGGCGGCCGCCGACAGGCTCTGGGTCAGCGCGCCGACATGGGCGTCGAACCGGCCGGTGAGTTCGTCCAGCGCCTGGGCGCGGCGCATCTTGGCGGCGTTCTCGGCGGCGGCGACGGTCTCGGCGTCCCGCTTGGCGATCAGCGCGTCCTTGAAGACCTGTACGGCCCGGGCCATCGCGCCGACCTCGTCGCCGCGCCGCTGGTCCGCCACCGGCACCGCGAGGTCGCCGCCGGCGAGCCCCCGCATCGCCGCGGTCAGGCGCACGATCGGCCGCGACAGGCCGTTGCCGATGAGTACGAGCAGGGCGAGCACGGGAAGCACCAGGCCGGCGGACCAGAGGGCATTGGTCAGCGCGCGGTGGCGTACGGCCGCGTAGACGTCGTCGCGATAGAGCCCGGCGGCGACGACCCAGCCCCAGGGCTTGAACATCTGGACGCTGGCGACCTTCTCGACCGGCTCGCTCCCGCCCGCACGCGGCTTCATGTAGTCGACGAAGCCGGCACCGTCGCGCTTGGCGACGTCCACCATCTCGGCGAAGTAGCGTTTCCCGCCTGGGACGTCGGTCTGCTCCAGAACCACCTTGCCGATGTTCTTGGCGTTGAACGCGTTGGCGATCAGCCGTCCGTCGGTATCCAGGACGAAGAAATAGTCGGCGTTGCCGAAGCGCAGGGCGCTCACCGCGTCGAGGGCGGCCTTCTGGGCCTGATCGAGCGGCATCCGGCCGGCGGAGGCCAGTGCCTCGTAATGGGCGAGCAGGCTCTGGGCGACGTCGCCGAGGTTTCTGGTCATCAACGCCCGGTCCTCGAGCGCCGAGGAGCGGGTGTCGACGTAGTTCAACCCACTGAGGGCGCCGACCGCCGCCAGCACCAGGGCCATCACCGCCGCCAGCTTGTGGCGCAGCGTGACGTTCGAGAGGCTCCACCGGGGCACGGCGTGGCCCTCGGACGAGCGGTCGGTCTGCGAGCGTATCATTGAGGCACCGGAAACGGGACGGGCCAAGGCCGTCGAGGGCTGCCGGTGCCGGGGGGCGGCACCGCCCACGGCGGCCCGGACCCCACGGCACCGTTCCGGGGCGAAGGTGTGACACGGGATTGGTAAAGATTCGGTCCACACCGGGTATCGACAGCGTATTGGATACGCTTTCCGGTCTCGATAAGTCTCTGGACACATATTCGATGACCACATCGCGCGACGAGCGCGGGGGATCAAGAGGTTTCCAAAAAAAACTACGAACCTCTTCGCGGAACAACCGCCCGCCCCGGCGGGATTGTGTGGCCTAAGCGTCGATCCGATAGTGAATCGGCTTGAAGCTTCCGTTGTTCGATTGCAGCGCCGAGCAGGCTGTCAATCCGATGATCAGGTCGGTCTCGGCGGTGAACACGATCCGGTCGCCCGCCCGGCTCAGCGGCGGCTCGACCGTGAGCGCCCCGGTCGTTCCATCGATCGGCACGTTCATAAAGCAGTTGAACGCCACCGGGATCGCGTCGGGTGCGATGCCGTAGGGGGCGAGCGCCGCGGCGAGGTTGCCGAAGCAGCCCCGGTGCGGGTCCGTGTCGCCGTAGATGATCCGGAACGTGTCGGCCGAGCACGGCGTCAGCAGGAAGTCGTGGCGGCCGACCGTGTCCTCGACGATGCGCAGCAGCACGTTCGAGCGGTTCGAGTAGAGCGGGTCGCCGGTGGTCAGGTAGATCCGGCTGGCATAGTCGAGGGTCCGCCCGGACGAGATCACCTCACCCGTGTCGTGACGATTGTAGGCGACCAGATCGGCCACCTGCTCCCCGCGCGGGTCGATCACCGTCAGCCGCTGGCCGCGGTCCAGGGTGAAGGCGACGCCTGAGCGCGGCTCGATCTGCTGCACATCCGCCCGGTCCATGGTGTCTTTGCTCCCGCTCCGCTCCGGCCGGCAACGCGGCAGGCGCCGCCGCGATCCAGCGGCGCCTCAGGCGCCGCTGGTCGGGAAGGTGAGGTCGCGCGGGGAAGCCAGCGGATGCCAGTCGTCTACGACCGGTGTGGCGGGCGCCGCCGGACGGCCCTGCATCGGGCAGCGCCACTCGTCGCCGACCACGCGGCCGCTGTACTGGCGCGCCTCCGAGGACTCCCCGTGACGCGCCAGCATCGGATTGAGGCTGCCGGCCAGGGCCTCGTCGCGCTCCAGGATCGAGGCGCGGAGCTTCTCGTAGCGGCCCTCGGCCCGCAGCCGCTCGAACTGGGCGTGCAGGTTGAACACCAGAACCGGCGAGGAGAACCGCCGCGCCGGCCGGCTCGCGTTCGGATGCAGGCCGACCACGAAGAACGCCTCGCCGCCGAAGCTCAACGAGAAGTGCGGGTTGTCCGGATCGTCCGCCACCCGGGCGTCGTGGGGCTGGCCGAGCCAGGCATCCTTGTCGGTCAGGGATTGCGCCCGCGCCCAGAGATTCTGCTCGAACGCTTCCTCTGACAGGTCGCCCGGCCCCTCGAACACCACCGCGAAGCTCTGGAACAGGTCGGGAGCCTCCCGGTAGCGCGCCACGAAGGCGAGCAGAGCCGGGTAGATGCGCATGTCGTCCCAGCCCGAGGTGATGTCCCGGGCCACGACGATCTTCATGCGCCCGCGCGACAGCGCCGACTTGGCGCCGACGCAGGGGAACGGGGGATTTCGAATGAAGTCGCGGAAGGCCTGGGCACGCGGATGCTCTTGGTCGTCGCGGGGAAACTGCATGCGCTCCGTAGCCCGTATCTGCGCAGGTCCGCCCCGGAGGGGGCAACCGCTGGTCGGGACTCGGGCAACTGCGGTTTCAGGTCACTGTTCCCGCCTGCGACAGGTCGTCCGGGGAGAAGGTGAATCGAAAGCCGTCACGCGAAGGATCGAGGACGGTGTTCGAAAGAACTGTCGCAATGTTCGCCTACGGCACAAACATAGATTAAGGTCGGATAGACTCGCTCCACCCCCGCGCGAATGTTGCGGGACTCGTGGCGTGACTTCTCCGCATGGTCTGCCGGCCCGATCCAGATCGGGGCCCGTCTGGCTCGTCTTTCCCATCCTCGCCCGCGTCCTGAGGCGACGGACCGAGACTCGGATGGCTTACGCCTGAGGATCTGGGGGCGGGTTGGAGGGGCGCTGATCGAGAGCGGACGCGTGCCTGTCGGACGCCGTGCATGTCGGGCAAGCCGACCCGGCCCTGCGGGAGAGCCGGGTCGGCATGGCGTCCTCAGGCAGGCCGCCGAAGTCGCCCCGGGCTCGGCGGCGCGCTGCGGCTCCGGACGCGGTTGGTCCTAATGGTCGTGGTTGCAGCCCGGACCGTGCACGTGCCCCGGATGCGCATGGTCATGCGTCCCGGCCTGGTCGTGCGCGTGAGGGTCGTGATCAGGGCCATGGCCGTGCCCCTGATCATGCGCGTGCCCGTGATCATGCGCATGTGCGTGATCGTCGGCGTGCGCGTGGGTGTGCCCGTCGGTGTGCCCGTGGGCGTGTTCGTGGGCGTGTTCGTGATCATGCCCGTGGTCGTGATGGTCATGCCCGTGATCGTGCCCGCAGGTGCTGTGGTCGTGCGCGGCATGCTCGGGCCGGAACGGACGCGAGACCGGGCTCGCGGTGCAGCCCTGCCCGCGCACCAGCTCGGCATTGGCCGGCGAGGCCGGGACGTAGAGCACGTCCGCGGCGATCTCGGCGGGGACGTGGTTGCCGCCGAGCTGCCAGGCCAGCCGGGTCAGCCGGGCCGGGTTCCCGGCGCGCACCTCCAGCAGCGCCTCCGCGGCGGCCCGCACCGCGACGAGGCGGCCGTCCTCCAGGCGCAGGGCGTCGCCGTCCTCCAGCGCCGCCGCCTTGGCGAGCGCCACCTCGAACCCGAGGCCGCCCTCCGCGACGAGGGATCCGGAGGCCGCCGCCCGGCTCGCGTGGTCGAGGCTCACCGTGTCGACGACGCGGTCGGGGCGAACCGCGGCCCGGCGGACGATCGTGGTGGCTCTCGACATGGGACCCTCGGGGATGGCGCCGCGGCGCCCCGGCCGGAGCGCCGCCTCAGGCCGGTGGCATAAGGCGAGACGGGAAGCGGGCGCAACTCCGGCCGCCGCCGGTGGGAGGTGCCGGCGCGGCATTCGGGACCCGCGCGCGATCGACGGCTCCGGGCAGGGAACCTTAGCCGTAGGGAGCGCATTGCTTTACTGCTAAGCTCACCGCGATCCGCCACGACGACGGCCGGACCGGATGCACAAGGGAGATCAGGGGACCATGAAGAAGCTGACCGCAGCCGCCCTCGCCACCATCGCAGCCCTGTCGCTGGGCGCCTGCAACACGCCGGAGGACCGGGCTCTCGGCGGTGCCGGCCTCGGCGCGCTCACCGGCGCGGCCATCGGCGCTGCCGCCACGGGCCGCGCTGGCGGCGCCCTGGCGGGTGCCGCGATCGGCGGCGCCGGCGGCGCCATCGTGGGCGCCTCCACGGCGCCGCGCTGCCCCTACGGCACCTACCGGGACGCCTACGGCAACATCTACTGCCGCTAAAGCCGGGGGGCCGGGCGCGTCCCGGCCCTTCCGCACCGCCCGAGGAGCGGTTATCCCGGCCTTGGCCGGGGCGTCCCCGGTGCCGGACCTGAAGCCGCCGACCATGACCGCATCGCGTCCGCGTTCCCCTTCGGGATCGCCCAGTCCATGAGCCAGGGGGCCAAGCTCCAGGGCCCCTGGGGCAAGCTCGGCGGTGCCGGGCTCGGCCTCGCCGTGGGCGGTCCGCTCGGGGCGCTGATCGGCGGCGTCGCGGGCCACTTCCTGGTCGACCGGATCGGCGCGCCGTTCGGCCCGACGCCGCGCGACGTGGTGTTCACCACCGGACTGGTGGCGCTGGCGGCCAAGATGGCCAAGTCCGACGGCGTCGTGCTGCCCTCCGAGGTCGAGGCGTTCGGCCGGGTCGTCCGCGTCGACGAGTCCGCGCGGTCCGGCGTCGAGCGGCTGTTCGACCTGGCCAAGAAGACCACGAACGGCTTCGAAGCCTACGCGCGTCAGCTCGCGACGACCTTCGGTGACGAGCCGGCCCTTCTCGAGGACGTGCTCGACGGCCTGTTCCAGATCGCGGGCGCCGACGGCGCGCTGCACGAGGCCGAGGAGCGCTATCTGCGCGCCGTCTCGGAGATCTTCGGCTTCGACGATGCCGCCTTCCGGCGGATCGCGGCCCGGCACGTGCGGCTGCCGGACGATCCCTACGCGGTCCTCGGCCTCGACTCGGGGGCCGACGAGGCCACCGTCAAGGCCCGTCACCGGGTGCTGGTCGCCGAGCATCATCCCGACCGCGCGCTGGCCCGGGGCCTGCCCGCCGAGGCCGTGACCATCGCGACCCGGCGGCTCGCCGCCATCAACGCCGCCTACGACCGGATCGTGCAGGAGCGCGGAGCGCGGTGAGCCTCGATCCGGACAGCCCCCTCGCCCGCCGCGTGGCGCCCTCGCCGAACCACGGCGAGCGCCGCGGAGCGAAGCCCGACATGCTGCTCCTGCACTATACCGGCATGGCGGGCGGCGCCGCCGCGCTGGCGCGGCTGCGGGATCCGCTGAGCGAGGTCTCGGCCCACTACCTCGTGTTCGAGGATGGCGGCATCGTCCAGATGGTGCCGGAGGCTCGGCGCGCCTGGCACGCGGGCCGGGGTGCCTGGAAGGGCGTGACCGACCTGAATTCCCGCTCGGTCGGGATCGAGATCGTCCATCCGGGCCATGCCGGCGGGCTGCCGCCCTACCCGGACGTGCAGATCGACGCCGTGATCGCTCTGGCCCTGGACATCCTGGGGCGCTGGCCGATCCCGCCGGAGCGGGTGCTCGGCCATTCCGACATCGCCCCGGAGCGCAAGGAGGATCCGGGCGAGACCTTTCCCTGGGATCGCCTCGCGGCGGCCGGCATCGGCCACCGGGTGCCGCCGGCCCGCCTCCGGGATGGGCGGTTCTTCGCGCAGGGCGATGCCGGCCAGCCCGTGGAGGCGCTGCAGGCGATGTTCGCCCTCTACGGCTACGACGTGGCGGTAACCGGGACGTTCGATGCGCGCACGCATGCGGTCGTCACGGCCTTCCAGCGCCATTTCCGCCAGGAGCGCGTGGACGGCGTGGCCGACGCCTCGACCATCACCACCCTGCGCGACCTGATCGCCGCGCTACCAGCCTAGCACGGGGAAATCCCGGGCTTCCAAAGGGCTCGGCCCTTTGGCGCGGTGTCGGGACGGAGCCCCGATGAACCAGGGCCCCGCCC
The DNA here is from genome assembly GCF_008039945.1 of Methylobacterium sp. WL64. NCBI lineage: Bacteria > Pseudomonadati > Pseudomonadota > Alphaproteobacteria > Hyphomicrobiales > Methylobacteriaceae > Methylobacterium > Methylobacterium sp. WL64. The sequence goes on along the minus strand of NZ_VRVA01000017.1, from coordinate 6,271 downwards.
TGGCCCCGCACAAGGTCCCGGACCTTTTGAAACCAGGACTTCAGGCCCGATGGGCCGGCGCCTCGTGGCCGTGGGCCGGGCCGGAGACCGCCGGGGCCGGCGCGTCGGTGCGGGTGCGCCACAGGCTGTAGAGCACGCCGATCGTCAGCAGCGACAGGGTCACCACCAGGGACACCCACGGCTGGACGTGGATCAGCCCGAACGTGTCGGCGATGACGATCTTGGCGCCGATGAAGATCAGGATGAAGGCGAGCGCGGTCTTGAGATAGGCGAACCGGTCGACCATCGCGGCGAGGGCGAAGTAGAGGGCGCGCAGTCCCAGGATCGCGAAGATGTTGGAGGTGTAGACCACGAACGTGTCGGTGGTGATCGCGAAGATCGCCGGCACGCTGTCGACCGCGAAGATCACGTCGGCGCCATTGACCAGCACCAGCGCCAGGGCGAGCGGGGTGAACCACAGGGCCTTCTTGCCGGTAGCCGGGTCGGGCCGGCGCACCGCGAAGTGCTGGCCGTGCAGCTCGGGCGTGACCCGGAAGGTCTTCTTGATCCAGCGCACGATGGCGCTGTTCTGGAAGTCGCCCTCTTCCTCGGGGCCCGAGAACAGGATCTTGAGGCCGGCGAAGATCAGGAAGGCGGCAAACAGCGACAGCACCCAGTGGACCTGGTGCACCAGCGCCGCGCCGAGCCCGATCATCAGGCCGCGCAACAGCACGGCGGCCAGGATGCCCCAGAGCAGGACCCGGTGCTGGGCGGCGCGCGGGATGCCGAGGGCGGCCAGGATCATGGCGATGACGAAGACGTTGTCCATCGACAGCGACTTCTCGACCACGAGGCCGGTGACGTATTCCTCGCCCGCCTGCGGACCGAGATACCACCAGATCCAGCCGCCGAAGGCGAGCCCGAGCGCGAGGTAGAAGCCGGTCAGCAGCAGGCTCTCGCGGACCCCGATCTCGTGGTCCTTGTCCCGGTGCAGCAGCCCGAGATCGAAGGCGAGCAGACAGGCGATCAGGACGTGGAAGCCGAGCCACATCCACAACGGCTTGCCGAGCCATTCGACGGTTAGAACGTCCATCATGTGCGGGACCTGATGCTGATTCCGGAAGGAAAGCATCGGCTCCGACATCACGGGCGCCGAAAAGCGCCCGCCAGAGGGGCCCGCAGCCGATAGGGGCGAGTTAAGCGGGCGAACCGGGCGAATCAAGGGCACGGTGGCGGCGCGCGGGTGACTCGCGCGTCGGACCGCGTCCGCGGCCGGTGCTCAGGCCTCCCCGGAGAGCTTCATCAGCACCAGGCCCGAGACGATCAGCGCCGCCGCGGCGATCCGCAACGGGCTCGCGCTCTCGCCGAGCATCAGGATGCCGAGCAGGAAGGCGCCCACCGCCCCGATGCCGGTCCAGACCGTGTAGGCGGTGCCCAGCGGCAGGCTGCGCATCGCGAAGGCCAGCAGGACGAAGCTGCCGAGCGCGGCCGCCACCGTCACGGCGCTCGGGATGGGCTGGGTGAAGCCGTCGGAGCGCTTCATCGCGTAGGCCCAGACCACCTCCAGCAGGCCGGCCGCGAGCAGGATCAGCCAAGCCAAGGTCGTGTCCTCATGTCGGGGTGTCGGCGGCCGGCGCTGCGCCGGGCTTTGCCGCGGGACGTTCACCGAGCGGGCGCTCTTCCATGTAGGCGAGGAACCCGAGGGCCGCCACCAGGCCGACGCAGGCGGCCAGGAACACGGAGCGGAAGGTCTCTGCCAGATGCGCGGGATCGCCGCCGCGGATCAGGCTCTCCACGTCGTGCCCGGTCCCGGCGGCCCCCCCGAGCACGATCGTCCCGAAGGCGGCCACGATCAGGGCGCCGCCGAGCGAGCGGAAGAAGTTCATCGCTGCCGTGGCGATGCCGAGCTGGTGCGGCTCCACGGCGTTCTGGATCGCGATGGTGGAGAGCGGCAGGATCGTCCCGATCCCCATGGAGAGCAGCGCCAGCATCACCTCCATCAGCCAGAACGGCAGCGCCCGCCCCTCCAGGGCGATGATGGCGCAGCAGGCGATGCTGACGCTCATCATGGCCAGCGGCACGCGCTTGTAGTGCCGGAACAGCAGCATCGACCGGCCCGACAGCGTCGCCCCGGTGACGGTGCCGACCATCAGGGGCACCAGGGCCACGCCGGATTCGCTGGCGGTGAGCCCGAGCACGCCTTCGAGGAAGATCGGCACGTAGATGGTCAGGCCGATGAAGGTGCCCATGGCAAAGCAGGCCGACAGCGTGGCGCTGTAGACCACCCGGTCCTTCAGCACCTGCGTGGGGATCAGCGGCTCGGCTGCCGTGGCGAGCCGGGCCGCGAAGCCGCACCCGAGCACGGCCGCAACGGCGAGCAGGCCGAGCACCGGCGCGGAGCCCCAAGGGTAGCGCACGCCGCCCCAGCTCAGGGCCAGCATCAGGGTGGTCGAGCTCAGCACCAGCAGGATGGCGCCGGGATAATCCAGCGTGTGGCGGCGCTCGTTGCGCGGCAGCAGCTTCAGCTTGGCGTTGGTCAGCGCGAAGGCGAGGAAGCCGATCGGCAGGTTGATCCAAAAGATCAGCGACCAGTGCAGGTGCTGGGCGAAGAAGCCCCCGAGCAGGGGCCCCGCCACCGAGGCCGCCACGAACACGCCCGCGATCACCACCTGGTAGCGCGCCCGCTCCTTGGGCGCCATGATGTCGGCCAGGATGGTCTGCGACAGGGCGATCAGCCCGCCGCCGCCGATGCCCTGGAGGCCCCGGGCCAGCGCCAGGGTCACCATGGTGGGCGCCACCGCGCAGGCGAGCGACCCGAGCACGAAGGTCGCGATGGCGATCAGCAGCATGATCCGCCGGCCGTGGATGTCGGAGAGCTTGCCGTAGAGCGGCGTGACCGCTGTGGAGGCGAGCAGGTAGGCGGTGACGATCCAGGGCAGGTTGGCGGCGTCGCCGAGATCGAGCCCGATGGTCGGCATCGCGGTCGCCACGATGGTCTGATCGAGGGCCGCGAGCAGCATCGCGGTCATCAGGCCGAAGACGATCGACCGGATCTCGAGCGGGCTGAGGCGGGCTTTCGAGGGCACGGCGGGGGCCGGCGTGGACGGATCGGTCGCGGTGACGGCGGTGGAGAGCGTCACGGGCGGGAAGCCTCTTCTGGGTTTGCGCCGGATCGGCAGACTGGACGGGAACGAGGCTGCAGCATCACGGTTGCGCGCAGAGGACGGCATTAACGTCGGGCCGCGCCGGATCCTACGCGTTCCGCGGTCGTCTGCCGTGTGCGTGACACGGGGTGAATTGCCCGCAGGCGGTGCCCCACGGATAATGTGCGGATGGCCGACATCATCTACCGGGCCGCGCGGGCGACGGACGCGCAGACCATCGCTGCGATCCACGTAGCGAGTTGGCGCGATGCCTATCGGTCGATCCTCGATCCCGCGTTTCTGGCCGAGCCCGTCGAGGAGGATCGCCTTTCGCACTGGCTCGGAAAGCTCGACACGCCGGCCTTGAATTTCATGGTCGAGATCGCCTCGACGTCCGATGAAGGACTTGTCGGCTTCGTAGCGACGCATCGTGATCTTGATCGGCGATGGGGCAGCTTGGTCGATAACCTGCACGTCCGTCCAGAGATGCGGGGCAGGAAGATCGGGGAGGCACTGCTGCGCTCGGCTGCGCGAAAGCTCGCCGCCCAGCAGGCGGGAAATGGCCTGTACCTATGGGTTTTCGAGGCCAATGAGGCTGCGCTTCGCTTCTATGAGCGTATGGGCGGCCAGGTTGTCGAACAAGCCATCTCGCAGATCCCGGCCGCGAACGGCAGGACAATTCTGCGGGTCCATTGGCCGACACTGTCGGATTTGTGTTAGAATCTGTTGTTCGATCTTTCCCATCCTCCCCCCCCCTCATCCTGAGGCGCCGGAGCGCAGCGGAGGCCTCGAAGGAGCCCTCCAGCCAGCCGCGCGATCCCTGGAGGGCTCCTTCGAGGCGGCTGCGCCGCACCTCAGGATGAGGGGGGAGTGTGGGATCTCCGCCAACCGGAACCGTCACGCGACGGGAACCGGGCGGACAAACAGGCTGTCGGGGAGCCGCATCGTCGCAGAACGGCGCCGGGTAAGGCGGTCCGGCCCCTGAGACGCCGCCGACATCGGCCACATCTTGACAGGTGCGGGCAGCCTGCCGCTCTCCAGGCGGATGCCGGACGACATCAACGATATCGCCATCGTGGGCGGCGGGCCGGCCGGGCTGGCCGCGGCCGAGGTGCTGGCGCAGGCCGGCCGCGCGGTCACGGTTTACGACCGGATGCCCTCTGTCGCCCGCAAGCTGCTGATCGCCGGGCGCGGCGGCCTCAACCTCACCCACAGCGAGCCGCGCGCGGCCTTCCTGGCCCGCTACCATCCCGCCGGCCACCTGGACGCCGCCATCGCGGCGTTTCCCCCGGAGGCCCTGCGAGACTGGTGCGCGGATCTCGGCGAGCCGACCTTCGTGGGATCGAGCGGGCGGGTGTTTCCGACGAGCTTCAAGGCATCGCCGCTGCTCCGGGCCTGGCTGGCGCGGCTCGACCGGCTCGGGGTCCGGATCCGCACCCGACACCGGCTCACGGCGATCGGTGAGGCACTTGCCTTCGCGACGCCGGACGGGCCGGTCGAGATCCGGCCCCGGGCTGCCCTGCTGGCGCTCGGCGGGGCGAGCTGGCCGCGGCTCGGCTCTGACGGGCTCTGGGTGCCGCTTCTCGAGGGGCTCGGCGTGGACGTCGCGCCCCTGGAGCCGGCCAATGCGGGTTTTGCCGTGGCGTGGTCCGCCCTGTTCCGCGAGCGGTTTTCCGGGGCGCCGCTCAAGCGGGTGGCGCTCGCCTGCGACGGCGTTGCGGTCCGGGGCGAGGCCGTGATCACCGCCGCCGGGATCGAGGGCGGGGCGATCTACGCCCTGTCGCGGCCCCTGCGGACGGCGATCGCCGGGCGGGGCCGTGCCCGGCTCACCGTCGATCTGCGCCCCGACCTGACCGGGACGGATCTCGCCCGCCGCCTCGCCGGCGCCCGGCCGGGGGACTCGACCGCGACCCGCCTGCGCAAGGCCGCGGGGCTCTCGCCGGTGGCCGCGGGTCTCCTGCGCGAGGCGGCCGGCCAAAACCTTCCCGGCGAGCCCAAGGCGCTCGCCGGGCTGATCAAGGCCGCCCCCCTCGACCTCACCGGCTCGGCCCCGATCGAGCGGGCGATCTCGACGGCGGGCGGGGTCCGGCTCGACGCCCTCGACGGCCGCGCCATGCTGCGTGCCCGTCCCGGCCTGTTCCTGGCCGGCGAGATGCTCGACTGGGAGGCGCCGACCGGCGGCTACCTGCTCCAGGGCGCCTTCGCGGGCGGACGGGCCGCCGCCGCCGGGATGCTCGACTGGCTGCGCCAGAGCGGCGGCTAGGGCGCCCGTCGCGGCTAGGAAGCTCGTCGCCGAAGGGGATACCGGCTCACCGCCGGGTGCAGAACCCGACGATCCCCGAGGCGTCCGCCGGGCAGGTGGCGCCCTCCCCGTCATAGACGGGGGTGCCGCCCTTGAGGCAGTGGGCGGTGACCAGCATCTCATCGGCCGCGCAGGTGACGGTGCAGCCGCCCGCGCAGTCGGACTTGCGCACGGCCCGCAGGGCGGATGCGCCGGTCTCGCCCCTGGACCCTGCCCCGCCGGCCGGGCCGGGCTCGCCCTTGATGCCCGGCTCGCCCTTCGGTCCTGGCTCGCCCTTCGGTCCCGGATCGCCCTTTGCGCCCGGAATTCCCGCAGCACCCGGCTCACCCTTCTCGCCAGGCTCTCCCTTGCTGCCCGGTTCACCCTTGCTGCCCGGTTCACCCTTGCTGCCCGGTTCACCCTTGCTGCCCGGTTCACCCTTGCTGCCCGGTTCACCCTTGCTGCCCGAGTCGCCCTTGCTGCCCGGTTCACCCTTCGGGCCGGCCTCGCCCTTCGGACCAGGCTCCCCGGTCGGACCCGCGGCGCCCTGGGGGCCGGGTGGGCCCGGCGGGCCTTCGGCGGCGCAGTTCGCGACGACCGCCTCGCGCTCGTCCGGGTCGGCCCTGAGGGTCACCACGCAGGTCGGCGGCCGGTAGGGGACCCGGAACGCGAAGCGCCCGCGCCGGTCGGCCTGGATCGAGATGTCGTCGTCCAGGACCACGATCGCCCCCGGCTTGCGCACCGAGCCCGAGATCCGCAGGTCGCCGGCCCCGATCCGGGCTTCGTAGACCATGATCGGCTGGCTCGGGACCGGCGCGTGCCGGGGGCGCGGCTTGGCCTGGCGCGGGGGCGCCTCGGAGGATGGGGC
>NZ_VRVA01000179.1:0-7548 GCF_008039945.1 Methylobacterium sp. WL64 | reverse complement strand
CCCCCCCGCCCCCCCCCCCCCCCCCCCCCCCCCCCCCCCCCCCCCCCCCCCCCCCCCCCCCCCCCCCCCCCCCCCCCCCCCCCCCCCCCCCCCCCCCCCCCCCCCCCCCCCCCCCCCCCCCCCGCCCCCCCCCGCGAATCATGTCGGCTCTCTCTGAGGAAGCACCCCGCGGGCGGGGTCGGGCCGCCCCGGCGGCGCCGGCCGGTCGAACCGGGGTGCCGCGGGGGTGATCCGGTTCCTAGGAGCGGCCGCGCAACCGGTCCTGAACCGGCCCGTTCAGGCCCGGTTAAACCGCGCGGGCCCGCCGCGACCGCCCGGACTTTCGACAGGTCCGCCCGCATCGTGTAGAGGGGGCGCCTTCCTCCCGGAGGCCCCTGTGCTCCACGTCTCGACCCGCGGCGAGGCCGCGCCGCTCTCGTTCTCGGATGCCCTCCTCGCTGGCCTCGCCCGCGACGGCGGCCTCTACGTGCCGCAGACCTGGCCGCAGATCGGCCGGGCGGAGATCGCCGGCTTCGCCGGCAAGCCCTACGCGGAGGCCGCCAAGCGCGTGCTGCGCCCGCTGATCGATGGCGAGATCGAAGACACCGATCTCGACCGGATGATCGACGAATCCTACGCCACCTTCCGGCACCCGGCGGTCTGCCCGCTGACCCAGCTCGACGACAACCTGTTCCTGCTGGAGCTCTTCCACGGGCCGACGCTGGCCTTCAAGGACGTGGCGATGCAGCTGCTCGGGCGGCTGATGGACCACGTGCTCACCAAGCGCGACACCCGCGCCACCATCGTGGGCGCGACCTCAGGGGATACCGGCTCGGCTGCCGTCGAGGCGTTCGGGGGCCTCGACCGGGTCGACATCTTCATCCTCTACCCGCACGGGCGCGTGTCGGAGGTCCAGCGGCGGCAGATGACCTCGGTGCCGGCCCAGAACGTCCACGCGCTCGCCGTGGACGGCACCTTCGACGATTGCCAGAACCTGGTCAAAGCCCTGTTCCAGCACGCGGATTTTGCCGATTCGGTGCGCCTGTCCGGGGTCAACTCGATCAACTGGGCCCGGGTCGCGGCGCAGGCGGTGTACTACTTCACCAGCGCGGTGGCGCTCGGCGCCCCCCACCGGCCGGTCTCCTTCGCGGTGCCGACCGGCAATTTCGGCGACGTGCTGGCCGGCTGGGTCGCCAAGCGGATGGGGCTGCCGATCGAGCGGCTGATGATCGGCACCAACGCCAACGACATCCTGGTGCGCACCCTGGAGCACGGCGCCTACGCGCTGCGCGGCGTCGTGCCCACGACCTCGCCGTCCATGGACATCCAGATCTCGTCCAACTTCGAGCGGCTGCTGTTCGAGGCGCTCGGCCGCGACGCCTCGGCGCTGTCGCGGCTGATGTCCGGGCTGAAGCAGTCCGGCGGCTTTTCCTTGAGCCCGGAGATCCTGGCCTCAATCCGCTCCGAGTTCGACGCCGTCGCGGTGCCGGAGCCCGACGTGATGGAAGAGATCGCCCTGACCCAGGCCGCCACCGGGATCGTGCTCGATCCCCACAGCGCCATCGGGGTGCGCGCCGGCCGCCGGCTCCTGGAGCGGGATCCCGCGACCCCCGTCGTCGCCCTGGCCACGGCGCACCCCGCGAAATTCCCCGACGCGGTCGCCAAGGCCACCGGCGGCCTGCGCCCGCCCCTGCCGCCGCACCTCGCCGACCTCATGGACCGGCCCGAGCGCATGACCCCGGTGGCCAACGATCAGGCCGCCGTGGAGCGGCTGATCCGCGCGCGCGCCCGCATCACGAAGGGTGCCTGAGCCCGCGATGAACCAGCATTTCTCCACGCACGCCGCCTCCCCGTCCCTGCGCACCACGCGGCTCGCCAACGGCGTCACGGTGGTGACCGAGCCGATGCCCGGGGTGGCGACCGCCAGCGTCGGCGTCTGGGTCGGGGCCGGCTCGCGCAACGAGCGCGCCGACGAGGCCGGGCTGTCGCACCTCATCGAGCACATGGCGTTCAAGGGGACGCGCACGCGCTCGGCCCAGAGGATCGCCGAGGAGATCGAGAATGTCGGCGGCGAGATCAACGCCGCCACCTCCACGGAGGGGACGAGCTACACCGCCCGGGTGCTCGGCGAGGATGCCGGCCTCGCCCTCGACGTGATCGGCGACATCCTCACCGATTCGGTGTTCGATGCCGGCGAGCTCGCCCGCGAGAAGGGCGTGATCCTGCAGGAATACGCCGCCGTCGAGGACACCCCGGACGACGTGGTCTACGACGCCTTCACGGAGGCCGCCTTCCCGGACCAGCCGGTCGGACGGCCGATCCTCGGGCGTCCCGAGACGATCCGGAGCTTCGACGAGGCCGGCATCCGCGCCTACCTCGCCCGGGAATACACGCCGGACCGGATCGTCGTGGCCGGGGCCGGCGCGGTCACCCACGAGGCGATCGTCGAGGCGGCCGAGCGCCATTTCGGCGCCCTGCCGGCCAAGGCGGCGCCCGCGGCGGTGCCGGGGCTCTACGGCGGCGGCGAGCGGCGGATGCCGCGCAAGCTCGAACAGGCCAACGTCGTGATCGGCTTGCCCGGCCTGTCGTTCCGGGACGACGGCTACTACGCGCTGCACATGTTCGCGCAGGTGCTCGGCGGCGGCCTGACCTCGCGGCTGTGGCAGGAGGTGCGCGAGACCCGCGGCCTCGCCTACGAGATCCAGGCCTTCCACTGGCCGTTCTCCGATTGCGGCCTGTTCGGCATCGGCGCCGGGACCGCGGGGGCGGACCTGCCCGAGCTCGTCGACGTGACGCTGGCGGCCACGGCCCGGGCCGCCCGGGACCTCGCCGAGCCCGAGATCGCCCGTGCCAAGGCGCAGCTGAAGGTGTCGCTGCTCTCGGCGCTGGAGACGCCGGGCGGCCGCATCGAGCGCAACGCCCGCCAGATCCTGGCCTGGGGCCGGGTGATCCCGGCCGGCGAGGTGATCGACAAGGTCGACGCCGTCACGGTGGCGGACGTGCGGGCCGCCGCGGCCGCGATGCTCGAGGGCGCCCCGACGCTCGCGGCGATCGGTCCGATCCGCAAGCTGCCCGCCCTCGACCGGATCGCCGCCGCGCTTCGGGGGGCTTGAGCCTCCGTTGGGGCGCCCGACCGCGCGCGCCAGCCACGGTGAGGGTTAAGACACTCCGAGCCGGACAGGCTCTGAGACGCCCTGTTCGGGCCCCGCAACGACGCCCCCTGCCCCGCCCAACTTGATTTGGCCGCAAAGGGGCGCGATCCGCGGAGTCCGGATCCGGACCGGGGCGGCTGCCCCGGGGCCGGGGCCTTCCTTTCGATCGCGGCCGCCCGGGTGGCCGATGCCGAAGCTCGCACGGCCGGAACTCAAGACACCCTTGCGCATCCTCGCCCTCCTCCTGACCCTGGTCGGCGGCCTCGTCGGTGCCCTCTCGCTGTGTGGGCCGGCTCAAGCCGTCGAGGCGGTGCGCGTCACCCTCGACGCGCCGGTGATCGACCTGACCACCGCGATCGAGCGCTACCGCTCGGACGGCGACCTGATCCAGATCTCCACGGCGCCCGGCAAGGACGGCATCGTCCGCCGCATCGTCGTGAAGGCGCGGGACGCCGGCGCCCGGCCGGACTGGATCGTGTTCGCCCTCACCAACGACACCGACGAGCAGATCGACCGCATCCTGGTGGCGCCGCATTTCCGGCTGGTGGATTCCGGGGTGATCTGGCCCGATCTCGGCGGCTCGCGGATCGCCGCCATCACGGCGAGCCAGGGCATCCGCCCGGAGCGCGACGAGAACCCCGAGGCCGACCAGTTCACGATCACGCTGGATCCCGGCACCACGGTCACCTACGTCGCCGAGCTGCGCGGCCCCAACGTGCCCCAGCTGCACCTGTGGGATCAGGACGCCTACCGCCGCAAGACCGCCGGGCTGACCCTGTACAAGGGCATCATCATCGGCATCAGCGGGTTGCTGGCGCTGTTCCTGACCATCGTGTTCGTGGTCAAGGGCGCGATCATCTTCCCGGCCGCCGCGGCCCTGGCCTGGTCGGTGCTGGCCTATGCCTGCATCGATTTCGGCTTCCTGCAGCGGGTGTTCCCCGTCACCGAACTGGCCGAGCGGGTCTACCGGGCCTCCGCCGAGGCGGTGCTCGGGGCGACGCTGCTGGTGTTCCTGTTCGCCTACCTGAACCTCGCCCGCTGGCACGTGCGCTACAGCCACGTGGCGTTCTTCTGGCTGGCCTTCCTGGCGGGCCTCGTCGGGCTCGCGGTGTTCGACCCGCCGGTGGCGGCGGGGGTGGCGCGCATCTCCATCGCCGCGGTGGCGGGGATCGGCCTGCTGCTGATCGTCTACCTCGCCGCCCATAACGGCTACGACCGGGCGATCCTGCTGGTGCCGACCTGGCTGCTGCTGGTGGTCTGGGTGACGGCGGCGGGCTTCGCGGTCACCGGCCAGATCGGCAGCGACCTGGTGCAGCCGGCGCTGATCGGCGGCCTGGTGCTGATCGTGATGCTGATCGGCTTCACGGTGCTGCAGCACGCCTTCGCGGGGGGCGGCCTCAGCCATGCCCTCGTGTCGGACACCGAGCGGCGGGCGCTGGCGCTCACCGGCGCGGGCGACGTGGTGTTCGACTGGGACGTGCCGGCCGACCGGGTCTTCGCCGGCCCCGAGATCGAGGCGCAGCTCGGCCTGCCCCGGGGCACCCTGGAGGGCCCGGCGACGAACTGGCTCGGCACGCTCCACCCGTTCGACGTGGAGCGCTACTCGGCGGCCCTCGACACGGTGATCGAGGAGCGGCGCGGGCGCATCGTCCACGATTTCCGCCTGCGCTCGGCCGCCGGCACCTATTTCTGGTACCGGCTGAAGGCGCGGCCGGTGATCGGCGCCGACGGCGAGGTGATCCGCGTGGTCGGCACCATCGCGGACGTCACCGAGATCAAGACCGCCGAGGAGCGCCTGCTCCACGACGCGGTGCACGACAGCCTGACCGGCCTGCCCAACCGCGAGCTGTTCGGCGACCGCCTGGACGCGGCTCTGGCCTTCGCCGGCCAGGACCAGCGGCTCAAGCCGACCGTGATCGTGCTGGATGTCGACCGGTTCAAGGGCATCAACGACGCGATCGGCCTGTCGGCGGGCGATTCGATCCTGCTGACCCTGTCCCGCCGGCTCGGCCGCCTGCTGCGGCCGCAGGACAGCCTGGCCCGGATCACCAGCGACGAATTCGCCGTGATCCTGCTGTCCGAGCGCGACCCCGACCGGATCCTGGCGTTTGCCGAGATGATCCGCCGGGCGATCGCCACGCCGATCACCTATGCCGACCGGGAGATCTTCCTCACCGTCTCGATCGGGCTCGCGCTCTACGAGGCGGGGGCGAACCTGAAGCGCGACGAGGTGTTCAAGAGCGCCGAGATCGCCATGATCCAGGCCAAGCGCAACGGCGGCGACCGCATCGAGGTGTTCCGCGCCCATATGCGCACCGACCGCTCCGACCGGCTGATGCTGGAGAGCGACCTGCGCAAGGCGATCGAGCGCAACGAGCTGCGGGTGCTGTTCCTGCCGGTGGTCCGCCTCGAGGACCGCACCGTGGCGGGGTTCGAGACCGTGCTGCGCTGGGACCACCCGAAGCTCGGCCGCATCCCGGCCTCGACCTTCATGCCGCTCGCCGAGGAGAGCGGCTTCGTCGTCAACCTCGGCATCTTCGCCCTGGAGCGCACCGCCCTGGAACTCGCCGCCTGGCAGCGTTCCCTCGAGGTCGAGCCGCCGATCTTCGCGGCCTGCAACCTGTCGTCGCGCCAGCTCCTGCGCCACGACCTCCTGCACGACGTAAAAACCGTGCTGGCCCGCTCCGGGGCGCTGCCCGGCTCGCTCAAGCTGGAATTCAGCGAGAGCCTGGTGATGGAGAACCCGGAATACGCCGCCCAGATGCTGGCCCGCATCCACGACCTCGGGGCCGGCCTGTGCCTGTCGGATTTCGGCACCGGCTACTCGGCCCTGTCCTACCTCCAGCGCTTCCCGTTCGACACGATCAAGGTCGACGCGACCTTCGTGCGCCAGATCGGCACCGGCCAGACCGCGATCCTGCGCTCGATCGTCCGGATGGCGAGCGAACTGAACCTCGCCATCGTGGCGGAGGGCTGCGAATCGGAGAGCGACGCGCAGGCGCTGGCCGGGCTCGGCTGCGAATACGCCCTCGGGCCGGCCTTCGGCGAGCCGATGACCATGCTGCAGGCCCGCCAGATCGTCGGAGCCGCCCCCGAGGCGGCCTGATCTTGGTTCTGGCCGACCGAATCAGGTATACTGCCGACCAGCGATGAAGGCGGTGGCAGGGGATGCGATGACGCCCGAACAGGTCAGGCTCGTCCAGGACAGCTTCGCGAAGGTGCGGCCGATCGCCGGGACGGCGGCCGACCTGTTCTACGGGCGCCTGTTCGAGATCGCCCCGGAGGTCCGCCCGCTCTTCCCCGACGACATGGCCGAGCAGAAGAAGAAGCTGATGGCCATGCTGGGCCTGGCGGTGGCCCATCTCGGCCACCCGGAGACCGTGGCCCCGGCGATCCGGGATCTCGGGCGCAAGCACGTGGCCTACGGCACCCAGGCCGCCCACTACGCCCCGGTCGGCGCCGCGCTGCTGTGGACCCTGGAGCAGGGCCTCGGCCCGGACTTCACCCCGGAGGTCCGCGCGGCCTGGACCGAGACCTACACGCTGGTGGCCGGGTTGATGACGGGAGCGGCGGCGGAGGCCGCCTGAACCCCTTCGGAAGTCGACGATCGGTTTAAGTCCCCCTTAACCATGTCCGCGCAAGCTCCTGTTGATGGAATGGCGCTCCGGCGCGCGTGGAGGGGATGGGCGGATGGCCGAGGCGGCGAGGCGTTACCAGCAGGCGGGCAGCTCGGATCTCGTGCGTCGCCTGATCGCCCGGCCGGTCCGGCTGGAGCAGCAGGCCCGCACCCGGCTGCCGGTCCCCGGCCAGGCTCTGCCAGGCCAAGCTGTGCACGGCCAAGCTGTGCAGGATCCGCGCGTCTCCGGCGCCGCCCTGGACGACCTGTCCGAGGATTTCGACGAGGCCGACGAGATCGCCCGGCTCGAGACCGAGCTGCAGGTGATGAAGGCGGTGCTCCGGGCCCAGCGGCAGGAGGTCGAGGCCCTCCGGGCGCAGCGCCAGCTCCTGACCGAATCGGCGGCCAGCGACGACGTGCGGGCGACCCGCGAGCGCTGGGCGTCCCTGGTGGACACCCTGCTGATCCGCGCCCGGTGATCCCTCTCCAGACCAAGCGGGGTACGGCCATGGGCGCGCGCTGCTCGCTCGTCGTCAACGGCCGGTCGGTGCGCGTCTCGACCGGCGACACGCCGCTGGAGGCGGCGCTGGCCGAAGGCATGATCGCGCCCGTGCAGGCGCAGCTCGCCAGCCAGTTCGCCGGCCAGGGCAGCGCCGCGCCGTCGAGCCGCCGGCCGCCGGCCCGCCGGGCCCGGGGCGGGGGCGGTGGGTTTTAAAAAAATGGCGCTGGCGACGGGATTCAGTGTGTAGGTGTGGGGGGGGGCCGGTTAATTTAAAAAAAAGGGGGGGGGGGGGGGGGGGG
>NZ_VRVA01000178.1:0-7635 GCF_008039945.1 Methylobacterium sp. WL64 | reverse complement strand
GGGGCCGCCAGGACCACCTGCTGCTGCCGCGACAGGCCACACGCGCCCGGGTAGCATTCCCGTCGGCCCGTCTGCACTGGTTCGAGCGGTGCGGCCACTTCCCGCATTGGGATCAGCCTGCCGAGACAGCGCGCGTAATCCTCGAAACGGTTGGGAAGGACGCGCCCTGAAATGGCTTGTCGCACGCACGAGCCCGCGGCCCTCCACGGGTCGTAGAGCGTATCGGCCGAGCTTGCCGCCTCCGCTCTGGAGCCGGTCTATGGTCCGGTCTTCTATTGCCGTGAAAAACGAAGCAGCGCTTCAAAGCCAACTTATAGCGCAGCCGAACTCAGGCAGACTTTCGACGGACGCGAAGTCGTCCTGGACCGAGAACGGCCCCCGGCGCCCTCGATGTTCGGAACGGGATCCCGTCTCCGACTCAATACGTCGAACCCCGAATCCGCTGCGCTCTTATGCGTTGCGGTCCGCTTCAGTTCCCCGATCCCCGTGAGGAAGAACATGACCTACCTTCGATACGCACCCGACATCGAGAAGCCCGATCCGGACGAGCAGAAGACGATTGACGGCATCATCAAGGGAATGACGCAGCAATCGGAGACCGTCGAGGCACGCGAGCACCATGCCGTGCGCGCCAGTCACGCGAAGAGCTCGGCTTGCGTCACCGGCGAGTTGACGATTGCAGCCGGCTTGCCGCCCGAACTGGCCCAAGGGTTGTTCGCCACGCCCGGCACCCACCCCGTGGCGGTCCGGTTCGCGCAAGGGCCAGGCGAGACCCTGGGTGACCGGGTCTCGACCCACCGCGGCATGTCCATCAAGGTGTTCGACGTGCCCGGGGAAAAGCTGCCCGGCCATGCCGTCGACACCCAGGACTTCGTCCTCGCGACGGGCACTACCTTCCCCTCCGGAACCGCAGCCGGCTTCCTGCGGGACGGCACCGTCATCGGCAAGTCCACGGGATTGCCCGAAGGGGTCAAAAGCGCAGTTTCGTCGACCATGCGCAACCTCAACCGCGCGCTGCACGCCTTCGGGACGGAGAGCGCTCTGGCCGACTTCTTCGGCCATCCCTACAACCATCCCCTCGCCGACAGCTACTTCAGCCAGGCGCCGGTCCGCTTCGGCGACTACGTGGCCAAGCTCGGGGGCGTGCCCTCGACGGAAAGCCAGCGGGCCCTGTCCGAATGGCGGCTCGATCCGCATCAGGACGAGGACGGCTTCCGTCATGCGACGGTCGCCTTCTTCCGGGAGCACGAGGTGGTGTTCGAGCTGAGGGCCCAACTCTGGGCCGATGCCGAAAGCCAACCCATCGAGGACGCCTCGGTCGACTGGCCGGTCTCCATCAGCCCCTACCGTACGGTCGCGACGCTGCGCCTGCCCCGTCAGGATGCCTATGCACCGGAACGCGTGCGGTACTTCGACGAGGTGATGACCTTCCGTCCGGCCCACAGCCTCGCGTCTCACCGTCCGCTTGGTTCGGTGATGCGGGCGCGGCTCCAGGTCTACCGGGCGTTGAGCGATTATCGCCATCGCGAGAACGGCGTGGCATCCCAGGATACCGCGCGGATCAACGAAATTCCCGGTTAGGACCCAATGCACCGGGACGTTTTTTCACTGAATAATTGTTTCGTGACGACTGTATGCGCAAGGTTAGCCTTGCCTTAGGTGACGCTTATCCGCACCCGGTGCCAGCAGGTGCAAAGGTAGCCTTTGTGGTTCCAGGTATCGTCCGGCAGCGCCGGCTGGGTCTGGCCGGCCGCGTCCCAGGCACGGACCGCGAGTTCGTGTTCGCCTGGCGGTAGATCGAGTTCGACGCTCCAGAACGTCCAGGCGAATGGTGAACCGGCCTGATGCTCCAGATCAGCCTGGACCCAGGATCGACCGCCATTGCCAGAGACGTCAACGCAGACGACGGCTCGGTCACCGGCCACGGCGTAACCGCGAACCTGGGTCACGCCCGCCTTGAGGGCAGCTTCACGCGCAGGTTCGCAGATCGCGGCGTTCAAAGGCATCAGGTCGATGGTGTGCCCCTGGGTGGGGTCGGCCGTCTCCGCCGTCACGTGGGGCGGGTACAGCTTATAGTCACCGGCCTGAATTGGATTGTTTGAGGGATGATCCTGCACGATCAGGCGCCGGAGCCATTTGGGGCTGCGCACGCCTGCGAAACCCGGCACAACCGCGCGGACAGGGAAGCCGTGCTCGGGGAGCAGGGCTTCGCCATTCATGGCGTACGCCAGCAGGGTTTCGGGTGCCAGCGCCTTGGCGAGCGGGATCGATGCCCCGTACGGGTGGCCCTCCACCGTGTCGTGGCTCTCGAAGGCCACGTGGAGGTCCATGCCCTCCGCGATCCCAGCCTCGCGCAGGACGTCGCCGAGGCGTACCCCGGTCCACTCGGCCGTCCCAATAGCGCCTGCTTCCCACGGGTCACCGGAAACAGGGGCGACCGCTCGCATGTCGGCGCGACGATTGCCGGCACACTGCATCGTGGCGGTCACCGTGAACTCCGGAAAACGGTTGCGTAGGTCCGGCAGCGAAAACTCCAGTGTCGTGTCGGCCCCGCCATCGACGGTGAGGCGCCAGATTTTAAGGTCGAGCGCCGGTAGGTCGCCGTGGGAGCGGACGTAGAAGTCCTGTACCGATGTCCGATAAGAGGCGCGCAATCGCCCAAGGGGCGGCTCAGCGTTGTAGGGCTGGTCGCCGTGGACGATCAGGCGAGCCTTGCGCTCCGACAGACTCGACATCGGTGCTTCCGTTCGGATGGGGACACGGACGTGAACGCGTTGACGGCGGCAAGGCTCAATGGAGAACGAAAAACGATTTTCGTGTTGGGCATTGGCCATGGGGACGGCGCACCGCCAAGCCCGCCGTTCCCATCTATCGACTGGCAATGGTGACAAACGCCATTGGCTTGCCGACTAGTTTCCCGGAGCCCAGCATTTGGGACGATAATTTTGGGCACCCTGGAACAGACCCAAGAAATGCAAACAGGCCGCACCATGGGGTGGCGGCCCGCTGATCGTTATGCGGGTCGAACTGCTTTCCACGCATCGGTGGGAAACCGGATATCGCCACCGCGACCAAGGGCGTCGAGGATGCTCCGAACGCCTTTGGCTTAACCGGCCGGCCTTGTCAGTCACTTTCAAACTTACTGCTGAACAAAAAAGTCCGCCCAATTTCCATCGGACGGACTGATATTTTAGGTTGCTTCAGCACAGAACTTTGGTGCTGAAAAGCGCATCATTGGGTCGGCTATCATCAACCAGCAGTTCGCTAACGCCGCGTTCAGCAGCGGGTCGATGATGTTGGTAACTTTGATCACCGGGTTCATGGCGCTGTCAGCCATCTCATTACCGCGAGAAATGTGAAGACTGTCAAAGCATGCGCTCCATCATTGGGGCGGTACTTAAGTAATGAACCGCCCCTGAGCACTCCGAACGTCCGCTTTTCCGGTTTGAACGCTGGAAGCGGTCAGGCTGCTTTCGGCCACTTCCTGCCGTCCGGATCGCGCCATGAGCAGACCCTCGTGTTCGATCTCACGAAGGTCTGCTCACTGAACGAGATCAGACGCGTGTAGCGACGCGCCCGTCGGTCGTAACATTTTAATGACGAAGACTGTTTCGGTAGGTGCTTCAGAGCTTCGCTACCTGTGTGAGTCCAGCAATAAATGAACTTCCGCAGGTACAGCGGACCGTGAACTGCTCCGGACCAAGTGATTTGGGGGCGCAATCTATCTGCATAGCCGAAGGATCGAGTGCCGGAACTGGGAAACCCGCCGTTCATTAGTGAAAAATCAATAGATCTGAGGACCGTTCGTTTGCCGCTGAAGAACGTTCGGAGCTGCCGAAACCGCCTACATACCGTCCACGACAGTCCGGCCTATCGCGCGCCGCCGCTGTCCGTCTCTTACCGAAGGAACGAAGCCGGAACCCACGCATTTACCTGCCGGTCCTGATGCGTAGCCATTGACGGCATCGACAGATCGGGCCGACCGACACCTGTCCCGACTGCATGCCTGACGACGCCATTTCGCTTTCTGCCGCTGACGCCCAGAACTGCGATCGCCTCCCGTACGGGCGTCTGCGATCGATCCTCGCGGAACTTCCTCCAACCGGCGACCGCGGCTTCGAAGGCCTGATTGCCGCCGCTTGCACCCTACTCGCGGGCGTCCCATTCAGGCTCGTTGGTTCTGGACGTCAGTTCGGACGCGACGCTGAAGGAACAGTCTCCGGCGCGGCCGTCATGGTCGAGGCCAAACGCTACACGTCGCGCCTGCCCTTCGAGGCGCTCTCGGCCAAGCTGACCGAGGCGATCGAACGCTCGGGACGGGAGGTCGAAGTCTGGTGCGCGGCCGCGACCGTGCCGTTCGACGCCGCCTATGCCGGAGATCTCCGCCGGATGGGCGATCGGCACGGGACCACGGTGCTGGTGCTGGACTGGGCACAACCGCTACCGCCGCTGGCTGTGCTGCTTGCGGTCGCACGTGATGCCGTCCTCGAATGGTTCGGCCGGTACGACACGATATCCGCCCCGGTGGTCGCGTCCGAGATCGAGGCGGTCGCTGCAAGTGCGCTCTTCGGCGGCCAAGCCGACGCGATCCATGTAGAATTCCGCGCCGGCTCCCTGGGCCTCGCCTCGGCGCGCCGTGCCAATGCGGCTTGGTTAGCAGCGCACTTCCGCAGCGTCGGTCTCGCTTTGCAACGCTTCAATCAAGCGCTGGCCCCCCTGGACGCATCCATGCGGCCCGCGCCTTTCGCGCGCGCGCGCCTGGAAGGGCGGATCCGCGAGGCGATGCGCTGTTGGTCCCCCGAGCCGCGCGCGGTCGTGCTGACAGGCCCGGCGGGCCGCAGCGGTGGGCGTGGCGACGAGGGCAACGGCAAGTCGTGGGCAGCCGTGCGCGCGTGGCTCGAGTTCGAGGACGGCCCGGGACGTCCGCGACCGATGTTGCTCCTCATGACGTCCCACATGTGGCGCGCGGGCGACGAGACTCGCCCTTTGGAGCTGCTCTCGCGGTTGGCGGCGGAACAGACAGGCTCGCGCGGCGCCGGAGGCGAGGACCGATGGCGGGCACGGCTTGAGCGGTGGCTCGCCGTGCCGGAGGGGTCGACGGCGGATCGCAGCCCGGCGGTCGTAATCGTCCTCGACGGAGTGAACGAACGGACCCACCACCCCTGGCCGGCGCTGATCTCGGCGCTGCTGCGGGAGGCCGGCACGAAGGCTCTCGGCGTCGTCGTGACGACCCGGCGCGGCATCTACGAGAGGGATCTCGCGCCCCGTCTTCCGCGGGCGGCGGTCCTGGAGATCGGCGTCGAGGCGTTCTCAGACGAGGAACTCGACCACCTGCTGCTGCTGGCCGGAAAACGGCCGGAGTCCGTCTGTGAGCCGCTACGGGGCTTCCTGCGCAACCCGCGGATCCTTTCGGTCGGGCTCGACCTACTCGATCGGCTCGACCCCGACGAAGTCGGGACCGAGCGGTTGCTGTTCGAGTACTTGCGAAAGCGTCAGGAGGGGCGCGCATCGGCGGGCGGACACACGGCGGAACAGTTCGCGCAGGTCCTAGTCAACCATGCGCGCGAGATCCGCGAACGGCTGCTGAACCAGACAGTAACCCGGCAAGCCGTGACATTCGACGATAGGTCCATCCGCGAACGCCTCGGCGTTCCCGTCGATCAGGCGGCCCTTGCCGCGGATCTTGGGGACATCGTCGACAGCGGCTTCATCGAGATCGTCGACGGGGTCCGCCGGAGGTACATCCTGCGGGAGCACGGCAGAACGCTCGGCCTGGGCCTGCTGATCGCGGAGGAGCTAAAGGACGCGGCCGGTGCGGGAGAGACCGGTCTCGACCGGCTCCTTGAGACCATCGTCGATCCGATCCGCGCGATCGACGAGACCGCCCTTGTGCTCCTCGGCGCGCTGGACGTCGCACTCGCGGATCCAGGCATGGACGATGTCGTTGCCCGGGTCCTCCTGCATCGCATACTCATCCTTCAGAACCTGCCACCCGATCAGCGTGCGCGAATCTTCTCTGGGGTTTCCGAACACCCGGACGTCTACCTCGACGTCGCCGCCCAGCTATACGGGGAGCGCAGTGTCGCCGGCCGCCGCGAATGGATGAGGGACGCTCTGATCGCTGCGCGCGATCGGCCGGCGACGGCGGATGCGATCGACCGGACCGTCCGACGATGGCTTCGGGCCTGGCAACCGGTGCCGTCGCTTCCCGACACCCGGAATTACTCCGAGGAGCAAGCGCGCTTCGCGCGGGAACATCATAACGAAATGGCGGATCAGCACCGCGCCGGCATACAAACCCTGGCCGACGCGGAGCGCACTTTCGTCGATCGTGAATTGAATCCCCTCCCGCCCGGATATGCCCACCGCGTGGACGAACTGGCGATCGCCATCCTGGCGGGCCGGCCCCTTGCAGGCTACGCGGCTGATATTTTCGCATGGTGCGTGGCCACGTCCATAGGATGGGAGGCCGGTGGGTCGCACGACGCGATGAGATGGCTTCGCCTCCTCGCCCCGACCGACTGGGAGGAAGCCACCTCGGCCGTCGGCGCCGCCGTAGCTCCGTTCCGGACGGCGGCTCGCTCCGATGTCTTCGGGTGGGCGATGAGCTACGCCCTGTCGGGCAGCGGCGATCCGGAGCAATCGCGGGCGGCGGCCGACGTCCGCCCTCCCGCGGTTGCCGACACGAGGCCAGGCAGGTCCGATGTCTTGCCGGACGTCGATCCACTCGACCCTGCCGCGTCCGCCCCCGAGGGAGGGTTGGAGGCGACCGCTCATTTCTACAGGGAGGCGACGACTTCGCGGGAAGGGCATCCCCCGGGTGCGCTGTGGCGTGAGTCCAAGGCTCCGGCGAGCCGGGCGAGGCTGCTGCTCTGCCGGTTTGCACCGGATGCGGCGGCGGCCATCCACCGGGACTTTGCCGCCGGGTGTGCTGCGATCGCTGACGTCTCCCCCTCCGTGATCGCGCACTGGATCCTGCGGGACGTCGCGATTCTGAGACCAGTCGTGGAACCCGTCGCGGCGTGGATGACCGATCTGAGGGGGCGGCCCGATCTAGAGCCGGTGGAACGCGACGCCCCCACCGTCCTCCTGGCGGCGGTACTGCCGCATCTCGAAGCCGAGCGGCAGTACGACGCTCACGCCGGGCAACGCGACGACGCCAGCGACGCCTTCCAGCTCGGGGAACTTATGCGAGCGTTGCCTGCCGCAAAGGTCGAGGAGCGCCTCCGGAGCGACTTCGCCTCAGGCGAGCCTCGGCGGATGCGGCTGGCGCTGCTCGCGACCGCCGACGCCGGCAGTGCCGTTCCGGCGGTCCGGTCCCATGCGCTACAGGCGGCCGCGCACGACGACCAGCGCCTTCGCGCCGCAGCCTACCGCGCCATGGTTCGGGCGGGGACGCGGCAGGACGACGAGAAGTTCGCCGCCGCATGGCGCCGGCCGGTGCCGATCGTCGACGAGGCGCACATCAGAGCCGACCACTGGGGCTCCCTCTGGTTCAGGCGCGCCGGCCTAGCATTACAGTTGCGTTTTTTGGCTTTTCCGTCGTCGGCGTGTTTTGCTGGGCTTACGGCGGTGACGCCCTTTGGCGTCTGACGCTCGGCGTTTGAGATGGGCGTTTCGGGCGGCCGCCTGATG
>NZ_VRVA01000177.1:0-7639 GCF_008039945.1 Methylobacterium sp. WL64 | reverse complement strand
CTGCCCCTCCCTCCGGCGATACCCCGTGGGAATGGCATCCCCCAAAGTCCGGACGCACTCTGGTCGGGCGACATCAGCACCTGGGATCTGGACCGCCAGCTCGCCGTCGCGGCGGCCATCGGCCTCCGGGCGCGCATCGTCCTGGAGCCGATCTAACCCCCGCAGGCGCACGTGCGCCCGACGTGCGCCCATGTGCGCCCGCTGTGCGCCCGCTGTGCGCCCGCTGTGCGCCCCCCGCCCTTTTTTCGTAGGCCCTGTGCTGCTAGCTCTCTGGCCGCATCAAGCATCTGCAAGCATTGAGCTTTTCGCGTTGTCCGAGAATGCTCTTCCGCCGGATCGGCGTTACTCTATCCCACCCCCTTTGTTACCTGTCCTGGAAGCGCGATTCCTGCTCCAGAAGCGTCCCGGGTCACGTTTTTTTCCGTGACATGTCCTGGCACCTTGCATCGCTGAGGAGCATCATCCTGGGACCGAGGAGGATCCCATGCGCACCAAGCTCACGACCCTGTCCCAGGCCGAGCGTATCGCCCACGAGCGCGACCTCGGCCGCAAGCGCAAATCCGTCGAGCGGGACCGCCAGCGCGAAGCCGGCTGGCCCATCGCCGCCATGGTCGACCGGGCGGTCGTCGATGCGGTGCGCGACTTTCTATCGGCTGACCCGACCGGTGCCCGGGCGATCCCCCCAGAGGCCCTGATGCGGACGGTGGCGCTCCACCTCCTCCGGCGTTCCCACCGCGCCTACGCGACCGGCGCGGATGCGGTCAGCTTCACGCGGGAGGGCGTCCAGGCGGCGCTCCGGGACCGTCTGCTGACCCCCGCCAAGGCGGCCTGATCCCCGCGCGGGAAACGCGTTACATAGTTCGGGATGGCCGTTTCATTGAATAGGAGTAACGGGAGGACGGCCCCCCATGCAGAAAAGCACTCCAGAGAGGTGGCTGTATTCGAGCTCGACATGTCTCGTTGTTAACCGCCGGCCAGGGATACCCCGCGAAACCGGGGGCGCCCTCGTTGACGGCGGAGTCAGCCCAGGCCCATCTTGGGGGGACACCAACGCCGAGGAGCCCGCCATGTCCGCCATCAGCCGCCACGTCACCGCGGACGTCACCTCGAACGTGGGGCTCGGCCTAGTCGCTGCCCACATTGCGATCCGGGACACGCTCGATGGTGTGCGGATCCGCCGTGCCGAGGCCGCCGATTCCGTCTCCGAGCTGGTCATCCGGCTGCGTGAAGCCCGCAACGACCAGCATGCGGCCGAGCAGCGGGCGGTTGCGGCCGAGGCCCGGGCCGCCGTCCTGGCTCGGGCACTCCAGCGGATGTCGGCCGAGGCGGCCGGCCTGCGGGACGCCCTCAACGTCGAGCGGGAATTCGCGGCCGGCCTGCGCGAGATCATTGGAGCCTGAGCCGCCCGGCACCGGACATGAGAAGGGCCGCCGGTTACCCGGCAGCCCTTCTTCGTTTCAGATGGTCTGCGTCAGTGGAAGGCGGGTCGCATCCCGCCGCCGGCTCGCACCGGGGCGTAGTCCGCATCATCCTCGGCGGGCAGGACCGGCCGGCGGTGGCCGCCCGTTGCGCGCTCTACCTCGGCGGCCCGCTCGGCCCGGGCGATCCGCCGGATTTCGGCGAGTGCCGCCTGCATCTCCGCGCGCCCCGTGACGGCCTTCGGCTGCGCGGGTACGGGGGGCAGGCCGTCGGCAAGGGACCGGCCCTCGACGTGCGCCTGGATGTGGAAGACATCCATCGCGGCGACGGCGGCGATCTGCTTGGGGCTCAGCGTGTCGAGCCACGACTTCACGTGCGGAGGCAGATCGGCGTCGAGGCTCGCCGCCATGTCCGCGTCGCCCCGGGCCCGGGCGGTTGCGGCGAACGAAACGCGGTTACCGGCCATCGCGGCTTCCGTCATCGCCGCCTTCGTGGCGGCCGGGATCTGATAGCCGACGTGGTCGTGCTCGACCGCGGCGTCGGCTATCTGCTTCGGGCCGGCCGTCCCCCGGGGCAGCAGAGATCCGGTCGCGTTGGCGAGGCGGTCGAGGATCCGGGCCGGGCCGGCCAGACCCTTTCCGACGAGGCGGGCAGTGGCCTCACCGATGCCCCGGGCGGCTCGCCCGATCTGGCGGCCGTCCTCAACGAGGGTGGCTGCGGCTTCCTTGGCTCCCCCGAACAGGGCGAGCACGGCGGCGATGAGAGCCCGGATGGCGCGGGCGATGATTTCTGAGAACGAGGTCATGGCGTGCTCCTGACGGCGCGGCGGAATGCGTGTGCCGTGAAGGGAGCATCAATCCCGGCGATGAAAGGCACAAAGCGTGACATGTCACGCGAGGCCGAGGCGGTCCTGCAGTTCCGTCGGGAGCTGCCGCCGGTGTCGGTGGACAAGCGTCAGGGCGTGGCCTGCCTCGATCGGCGTCAGGGCATCCCGTCCGGCCAGTCGATGGCCAGCCGGTGAGGAGGGGGCGTCCCAGCCGATCGAATTGGCGTCCCGGGCCCGGTCCGCATCCAGGCGGGTCAAGTGGCGACACGCCTCAAGCAGGTCGGCCTCGCGACCCTCGGCTCGCATGAGCGCCTCCTGTGCCGCCGGCTCGGCGAGACGCCGATCGACAGCGGCGACGACGCCTCGGGCCTCGATGTAGAGCGCCCGAGCGAATCGGTGCTGCCCCGGCGTCAGTGAAACGGCCTCCGAGAACTCGCGGGCGATCGGCTCCTTCGACCGGAACGACCAGGCCGCCGAGGCGAGCAGGGCGGCAAGGTCGAGTTGGATCGCCGAGAGGGCGCCAGCGTCCACGGGCCGGCGCGCCGCCTCCCGCTCCGCCCGCACGGCGATCTCCTCCTGCGCCTGCCGCTCCCAGGCCCGGAGCCGGATCGTCAGCTTGGGCTCCCGCGGGGCCTGGGACAGATCCCATTCCACCGTCCGGCCGCGCACCACGATGCCGGCCTCCTTCGGCCCCTTCCTGCAGCGTTCGAAGGCGATCTCCGCGAGAGGCGTCAGCCTGGCGATCCACCGCCCGTCGTCCGTCCTGCTCCAAGCGAGGTCAAGAAAATCCGGGGGATCCGCAAGAGTTGACGCGGCGGCCAATCCTTCCGGGAGGCCAAGATCCGAGCATACGATCCTTTGAGGTCCAGACATCCCGTTCTTTCCCAAATGATACCGAAGCGCGTTTCAGTTCCTATTGCTTCGGAAATGCGCGCATCAGTCATTTTCGCCCTTGCGCGAATTTCCACAAGGGGCTTCAATGTGTGTCGTTGCTGGTTTCTGACATAGGAGAGCTTGATGGAGAGCGGGAGCCCGTTCCCTCGCGAGGGCGTCACCGTGCGCGTCGTCACGTACGCCGAGGTCGTCGCCCGCCTGCGCGCCCGCGTGACCGAAGCCGGGTCCCAGAAAGCGTTCGCCAGGGCGGCCGGCCTACACGGGCCGGATCTCTGCCAAGTCCTGCGCGGGCGGGCGGCCCCGTCCGAGCGGCAGTGCAACGCCGTCGGCGTCGAGCGCGCCCTCGTCATGCGCGACGTCGCCCCCGCCGGGGAGGCCGTGCCGTGCAGCTGACGCCCCGACAGATCCGGGCCCGCCTCGACCGCGCCGTCGCCGACGCCGGCAGCAATAGAGCCCTCTCACGCGCGAGGGGCGTCACGGAATCCCAGGTCTCCCGCTGCCGCCTGAGCGGGCGGAACTGCCCCGCCGCGCTGCTCGCCGCGGCCGGCATGTGGCGGGACGCCGAGGGCGACGTGCGCGACCGGTCCGACCGGGGGCCGTCCCGCTTCCGCTTCATCGCGGTCCAGGCCTCGGGCGAGGCCGGCGTCGCCGCGGCGGTCGCCACGCTCGGGGCCGCCCTCGGCCAGCGCTGAGGCCGCCCCTTCGTCGACGCGCCCGGCGGCAGGGGCGCACCCGCTATCCCCTCCCCCCTCTCATCGATGGTGCTGCATCGTGACCCTGATCAAGAACGTCTTCCCCCTGACCCCGCTCTCCCGCCTCCGCCACGGTCACGACGAGGGCGCCCCGGCGGGCGTCTGCAACGTCCGGATCTCCGGCCGCGAGGACGGCATCGCCGAGCTGGCCGCCTCGATCGCCTCGGTCGGCCTGCTCTCGCCTCTCGTCGTCGTGCGCCACGAGGGGCTGTCCTACGTCGCCGACGGCAACCGCAGGCTGGCCGCGCTGCTGCGCCTCGCGGCGGCCGGCACGATCGCCGCGGACCACGAGGTCGACTGCGTCGAGCGCGACGCCGCGACCGCCCGCGAGGCCGGGCTCGCCGCTAATCTCACCCAGGCGCCGATGCACGAGGCCGACCAGACCTCGGCGTTCGCCGAGATGGCGGTCGGCGGTCTCAAGCCGAAGGACATCGCCGCCAAGTTCGGCGTGGCCGTTGCCCATGTGAAGCGCCTGCTCGCCCTCGGTTCCGTGTCGCCGCGGATCCTGGAAGCCTGGCGCACCGACCAGCTCGACATCGATGATGTCCAGGCCTTCACGCTGGCTCCCTCTGTGGAAGTCCAGGAGCTTGTCTTCGACAAGCTGTCCGAGCGTGGCTCTATCCACGCGTACAAGATCCGCGAGGAGCTCGGCGCCGGTCATTCGACGGCGACGATGCTGAAGCGCGTCGGGATCGACGCCTTCAAGGCGGCGGGCGGCCACGTCATCGCGGATCTGTTCGGAGATCAGACTGCCGTCAGCGATCCGGTCCTTCTCAAGCGCCTCTCCGACGAGGGCTTGAGCGCCCGCCGGGACCAGCTTCGCGCCGATGGATGGGCATGGGCCGAGATCGAGGACGACCTCCCCCCGGGCGCCCTCTACTTGTGGCCGACCATCCACTCATCCCGGCGCGAGCCGACCGAGGCCGAGGCGGCTCGGCTCAGGGAGATCGAGGCGTTCTTGGAGGCAGACGACGATGACGCGGCGGTCGAGGATGCGGCCATCCAGGCTGCGATCACCGAGTCCCACGCCATCGAGGCCTCCCTCTCTGTGAAGCCCGGTGCCGAGGATCGGGCCCGCTCGGGCTGCGTGGTGTCGTGGCACTACGACGGCACCATCCACGTCCGCGAGTACGTCCAGCGCCCGGAGGACGTGAAGGCGGCCAAGGCCTCGGCCGCGCCGGCCGGAGAGGCTGCCGAGCCCGAGGCGAAGGGCCTGTCGTCTGCGCTGCTCGACCGGCTGTCCGTGCAGATGACGCAGGCCGTGCAGGACAGCCTCTCCGGATCCCCGCAGGCTGCGATCGCCGGGCTGCTCGCCGGGGCCACGTGCGCCGCCAAGTGGCACGTGCCTTTCCGCCTGCGTCTGGAAGGGCTCGGCGCCGCGGAGGCGTCGGTCGGGGATAACGAGACGTTCGCGGTCCTGTTCGCCCGCTACCTGTCGATGCCGATGCCGGATCTGCTGGCGGCCGTAGGCCTGATCCTCGCCCGCAGCGTCGACCTGCGCACCCGGACGCCGGGCGCGGGCACCGGGGCCGGCGCCCCGGCGGACAGCCAGGCGATCCAGGCCCTCGCCGGCGCGCTCGATGCCGACACGCTGACCGCGCGCCTCCACGACCGGTTCGACGCCAAGGACTTCTTCGGCTCGGCGCCGAAGGCGGTGATCGTCGCCGCGATCAAGGAAGCCTGCGGGGCCGAGGCGGCCGCCCGGGCCGGCAAGCTCAGGAAGGCCGAGCTGGTCGAGCTCGCCATCGCGACGGTCGTCCCGACTGGCTGGCTGCCCCGTGAGATCCGCTGGCCGGGCTACGCCGGGCCCGGCGTCGAGACGGTCCTGGCCGAGGCGGCCTGACCCGACCCGGGGCGGCCGCCCGGTCGCCCCGGATTCCTTCAGCACCGGAGCATTCCCATGATCGAGAACACCACCACCACCGCTACCGCCGCCGTCCCCGCCGTGATGGCCGACATCCTCGACCTGAGCGATCCCCAGGCCCTAGTCGACGCCCACGCCGCCGCGGTCAACGCCGGCCAGGTGTCCCTCGCCGAGGAGATCGCCCGGTTCGTGGCTCATGTCGGCCACGAGCTGCGGGCGACGGCGTCGCGGGTCGATCACGATCTGAGCCGGTGCCACGAGAACCGCTACGACGAGCTGCATGCAGAGGACGACGAGGTCAGCGCCAGGCTTCGGATCCTCGAAGCGGTGCCAGCCCTGAAGGCCGCGATCGACGCGCTGGCCCAGGACGACGTCGCCGCGATCTGGGCACAGTACGGCCCCTACGACGTCGAGGACGACGAGTGATGCGCCGCCACGTCGAGGACCTCGACCGCGACCGGGACGACGACGACGACGCGCCGCCGCCAGCGTTTCAGTGCCCCTGCTGCCAAGAAGTCCTCGGGATCGAGGAGGGCGTCGTCCTAGAGCGTCACCCCGAGATGCCGCGGGTCTGCCTGAACTGCCTGTGCGCGTAGCGGTTATAAACTTATAAATAACGCTTGCATCGCGGTTCGAATGGTTATAAGTTTGTAAACAAGGCGGACGACCTGCCCCTAGGAGCCCGACGATGACCGAGACCCCCGAGACCACCACCACCGCCCAGACCGCCACCGACGCCCTCCTCGACGGGATGATCGCCCAGGTCGAGGCCGAGAACGCCGAGCCCGCCGAGCTCCCCGAGCCGGCGGTGACGGTCCCCTTCCCCACGGTCGTCTGAGCCAACTGCCGGGGCGCCCCCGCCCCGGCCTTTCCTCCCCCATCCATCCGAACACATCAGGAGCCCATCATGTCGACACAGCTCATCGAGGCGTCCACCGATCCCGAGGCTCGCCGCGCCGTTCGCGAGGGTATGCGGCTCTACATGATCGAGGCTGCCAGCTGGCAGCAGATCGCCCAGGCCCTCGGCACGGTTCCGGAGGGGCGGATGCGGATCGTCCACGAGATCTCCCTGGCTCAGGGATTCTGTGGCGCGGCGACGCTCGCCGGCGATGAGGGGGCGCTGAGGCGCTGGCGGCGCGGCGTGGCCATCCACAAGGGCGCGAGCGAGGAGCAGGCGCGAGAGATCGCCTGACGAGCCGGGGCCTCGCGCCCCGGCCCTTCTCGGGACCGCCCTCGGCCAGGGCGGTCCCGACGAGGGCCGATCCGGTCACTCCGCTCCCCCTGAGGGATGCCCGATCCACTCGCCGGCCCCGGGCACCGGCTTCAGGAGAAGATCATGAGCACCCCCACCATCGACACCGCCATCGCCGCCTACCGCGCCGCCGAGACGACCGAGGACCGGCTGCTCGCCCGCGAGGCGATCGAGCAGCACATCGCCGCCGATACGCCCGAGGGCGGCGACTACGAGGCCGCGACGGCCGAACTGGTCGAGCGCCTGGACCGCGAGCGCGAGCCGGCCGAGCCCAAGTACGGAATCTTCGAGGACGAGCGCTGCAAGGTGCCCGTCGACGACGAGGCGACGCTCCCCGACGTGTTCTTCCACCGCGTCGGCGAGCAGCTGACGCGGTACTGGTACCAGGGTCAGGAGACCTACGAGGCCCACGAGCGCGACGAGGACGAGCACGGCCGCACGCGCTGGATCGGGTGCGGGAGCTTCCGCTTCGAGGACGACACGACGGTCGAGGAGTTCCTGGAGACCGAGGCGGCCGACTGACTGAGCCACCGGCCGGGGCCATCGCGCCCCGGCCCTTCGCGGGATCGCCCCCTCGCCGGGCGGTCCCGCCAAAGGCCGGATCCCCCGACCCGAAGGAGACCATCGTGACC
>NZ_VRVA01000176.1:0-7784 GCF_008039945.1 Methylobacterium sp. WL64 | reverse complement strand
GGCGAAGCGGGCGGGCAGGTGCGGCATGGGGCGTCTCTGGCGAGGGACACCACCAGCCTATCCATCAAGCCCGCTTCGTCACCCAGCGCGTTCCACGGCCGGTCGAAATGGCCAAAGTCGAGCTTAGGAGCGTATGGCCTGCCCAGACAACCCTTCCCCCCCTAACCCGCTCAATCCTCCGGCGTGACGCAGGTGCCCATGAAAGCCGTTCGCGCCGGTCCTTCCTCTAGCTTCTGATCCTCTGCTTGCTGCCTGCAGCGTGCCAGAACTTCGGAACTGACAGCCGACGCGGCTTCTTCGCCGGCAGGTGCCGTGCTGTGCGCGACCTTCTCAGGAGGCTCGGGGGCAATCTGTGCGCTTCCTGCTGTAGGAAGGCAGGCGAGGGCAGCCAATGCGCCGACGAGCGCGTGAGAAGGTCTCATGGATGTTGCTCGCTTGGCTGTGAGAGTCAGGCAAGCAACATAAGTTTAATTCGAGGCGAAGGTTCGGCAGGCCCACCGCACGCGGATCACTGACCAGCCCGGCTACCGGGATCCGCGGACGGTGGTCGGCTACATTCGCCGCGTCAACGCCTTCAAAGGGCACACGGGGAGCGGGTTTCTGTAGGAGAGATAGTCATGATGCCAAGCCTGGATCTTGAGCGCTTCGCAGCCCGCCAAGCCCGACGCGTCACCCAGGAACTGGGGCTCGGCTGGTAGGCGGGGCAGGAACCGACTCTACGACGGCTATTGGGCAACCTTTCGGGCCTATTCTCAATGCGGATCGGCACTGAGAACGACCTGATGTCCGCCACGCGCGTTCGTTCGCACCGACATCCCGCTTCGAAGGCCGCGGTCATCTCGCACGGCGGATGGATGGCCGGATGCACCGTCGCTGACATCGCCGTCGGCGGAGCGCGGCTGTTGGTGGCTCGGCCTGAGGCCGTACCGGATCAGTTCGAACTCGCGACCGATCTCTTCAGCAGCCCGCGCCGGTGTCGAACGGTGTGGTGCGAGGACGGGCAGATCGGCGTCGAGTTCGTCGACTGGATCTGAGCCTCGTCGTGCCGCAATCGAGGATCTGTGATCCGCCACTGCTCTTGGAGTCCAGGCACGCGCCTCCGACATAGAAAGGCCAGTCGAGGAAACGCCATGGGTCGCAACGTCGGCCTACAATGCAGGGAGGCCTCTGTGCTGCACACACTGGCGCCGATATTCATCGCCCTCGCAACGGTGTTGGGCTGTCCGCTCCTGGCCGGCCGAGATCATCGCCACGGACGCGAGGTCATCGTCATAGCGGTGCTCTGCCTCACCTGCGCGACGCTCGGGGTGATCGGCGAGATGGCATAACACCCTCGCTCGAGCGCTGACACGACAGGACATGCGATGTCGGACACGTTCTCGCTCGACGGATTAGCGACACCGGTCTTGGACGTCGTGCGCCCGTGGGCGGCCGAACTCACCGAGGGTGCCGATGCGGTCGCGTTCAGGTTGAGGCTGGCGGCGGAGGAAGCCCCCGAGCGGATCCGCGCCTCGGTCGCGCTGACCATCAAGGTCGACAGAGCACTCACCGAGGCGCGGCTGGCATCGCTGCGCTTGGCGGACGCGATCGAGGAAGATCGGGCGAACCTCCTGCAGCGCGCGACCCGGAGTGCGCGCTCATCGTTCGATATGCTGTTGCGGTGTCTACGGGACGCGAAACCGGTGTCATAGCGCCTGGGTTGTTCTCGGCAGTTTGATGTGGGGCGGATCGCATGGACGGTGATGATATGCGGCTTGAGCCATCTCCGTCCGCAGACCCGTTCGCCGCGCTCCGCGACGCCGCATCGGCTGCGGCCCGGAACCTCGGGCTCGAGGCCGACGTGCAGCAGGTCTCGGCGGAGCACTGGCAGCGGGTGCTCGCCGCCGTCGCGGCACGATCACGCTTGCGCGGCCTCGACCTGCCGGAAGGCTGGCAAGAGATGCTGGCCGAGCAGATGGGGCGCCAGTGACCGGCCCTTCGGCTGATGTTCTTCCGGTCGAACTTCTTTCCGATCTCTGAAGACGACCGACCCGCCGAAGCCGCGGCGATCGTCGGCACCTGCCAGCGCTTCTCGAAGGCTGACGCGACGGTGCGCGCCGACACGTCCGATGCCCGGGTGTTTCAGGATCGGTGCGCGCGGTACGGGTTCCGGGCGCTGCCGGCCGCGGTCGAGGCCGTGGCGGCTTTCCCAGTGCACGAGGCGGAGGCCGGGAAGACGGCCCCGACGATCGGCCGCCGGCTCGCAGCGATCTCCTACGCGCACAAGCTAACGAAGGTCGGGGCGCACGCGGTTGGGTGAAGGCTCCGGCGGTTTCATGCGCACGATCATGACCGCTGCGGCATGAGACCGGACCACGCCGCAGTCAGGACGGCGGCTCGGGTCTCCGCGCGCCCCGACTCTGCGGTCGCGATCTCGCGCTGCAGGGCGTCGAGCGCTTGAGCGCCGCCCACTGCATGCGCCTCGCGTCCCTTGCGGGCGAGGGCGGTCCTGAAGGCGATGGCGGCCGGTGCATCGGGGCGGTGACGCTCGATCGACCGAACGAGGGCGAGGACGCTGACGGCGCTCGGCGTGCCGGAGATGGCGGGGCGGGTGCTCACGGATGTCACCCCGACACGCCGGCCCACGCCGCGCGGACGATCGCGACCCTGACGTCGGCATGATCGGCGTCCACCTCGGCGACTTGGCGCAGTACCGCCTCCATCGCCGCGATCCCGCCGATCGCCGCGGCCTCCTCGCCCTGGCGGCGCATCGCCGATCGGTAGGCCTTCGTCGCGGGGCCGGCCCGCGGGCTGCTCTCCACGGCACTGAGGATCGCGATCAGTGCGGCCGCAACGGGGGTGGTCTCGCGCCAAGTGGGCGCCGGAGGTGGCGCCTCAGCGGGCGCAGGCCTCGACGCCTGGTGCTGGCCGGGCGGCGGCGCGGCGGTGCTGGTGGTCAGCGGGCGCTTCATGGCGGCGTTCTCAAGCGATGAGGCGATGACCGAGAACCTAGGTCGGCCAGGCCCGCCGGCGACCGAGAGCGCATGCCGTATCGCTCTTCCCTTCGACGCTTCGGCCACGCAGACTGGAGGCGCGTCGGAGACCCCCAATGCGCCTCGCCGTGGCTGCCGCCCTTCTCCTTACGCTCGCGCTTCCGGCGCGACAGGCACGGGCGCAAGGCGCGAGCACGGAGGTCGACCTCGCCCTCGTCCTGGCCGTCGACATCTCGCTGTCGATGACCTCCGAGGAGCAACGCGTTCAGCGTGACGGCTACGTCGCCGCTTTCCGATCCAAAGCGGTACAGGCGGCGGTGGGTCAGGGCCTCATCGGCCGCATCGCGGTGACCTACGTCGAGTGGGCCGGGGTCGACCGCCAGATCGTGGTCGTGCCGTGGACGCTGATCGGCACGCCCGCCGAGGCTGACGGCTTCGCCGATCGATTGGCGCAGATGCCGCCGCGACGGTCCGCCTGGACCTCGATCGCGGCGGCACTCGACTTCTCGGTCGGGCTCCTGCGCGCGGCCGCGTTCGAGGCGACACGGCGCGTCATCGACGTGTCCGGCGACGGCCCGAACAATCAGGGCCGGGACATCACTCGTGCGCGGGACGATGCGCTGGCCGCGGGCATCGTCATCAACGGTTTGCCGCTGATGATCCGTGCACCGACGGGCCCCTACGACATCGTCGATCTCGACCTGTACTACCGCGACTGCGTCATCGGCGGACCCGGCGCCTTCATGGTGCCGGTGCGCGATCCGACCGAATTCGCCACGGCGATCCGCACCAAGCTCGTGCGCGAGGTGGCTGACGCGTCGGCAGCCCCGCCACGCGTCCTCCCGGCACAGGCATTCACCACGGCGCGGTGTGCGGCCGTGGGGCGCGGTGGCGGACACACGCTCGATCCATGACGGCGGTGGTCGGCGCGAACGCCCGCGACCCTGCGTGCGACCGATGCGGTCGAGACGAGGCCGGGCGAGGCCGAGCCGGTCGGGTTTGAGGCGATACGGCATGGCGCGGCCGCCCGAACCTGCCGGCTGCCCGCACATACAGCGTCGATCGCGCACGCGGGCGCACCCCGCACAGCCCCAGACCACACGATCGCCCCGGAGGTAAATCGAACAGCGAATAGGATTTTAATCTTGACATCGCGATGGTGTTCAGTCATGTTGCTGGCGTCGGCCGGTGAACCGGCGCGCCCAGCGTCGATGGCCGGCACGAGGCGAGGAGAAGCGTGATGCAGGTTCGATCACGATCGCGGCGGCACACGCCGCTGACTCAGCGTTGCTTCCGCCCCGCACCTGCTCAGAAGGCCCCCATCCCGGGGGCCTTCGTCGTTTCAGGAGCCCCGCGATGACGCCCCGTACGACGCTGCCGGCCCTCGTGGCCGAGACACCCCCAGCCCCGCAACCGCCCGCGCTCGTGCTGTTTGGCCGCGACGGTGCCGGTCGCCCCCGCGCCGCCTGGTTCGATGCCGCCGATGCCCGGGTCGCCACCGCCGCCGCCGAGACCATGCGGTTGCGCGCGCTGCCCGTGACCGAGACGGAGCCACGCGCCCTCGCCCAGCAATTCGCCCGCGGGCGGGTTCTGCCCAGCGGCCGCGCGCTGGTGCCGTTCGCCAAGCGCGAACTCTACGGCCGGCTCGTCGCGCTGGCGGGCGAGGGGGCCGGCCTCAGCGTCGCTGCGGGCGCAGAGGTCACCGCGCGCGCCGATGCACCTACCGGCGCGGGCGCCACTTCGAGCGGGGCGGAGGAAAAGCCGCCCGCCCCGCGCCCGGGCGACCGGACCTTCGTCGGCAGCCCACAGCCGACGGAACGCGCCGAGATCGGCCTCGGCAGCGTCGTGCTCGCGCTTGAGGGGCCGGACGACGGCTGGTGGGAGGCCGAGGTCATCGGCATCAACGGCGGGACCTTCTCGCTGCGGTGGTGCGACTACGACCCGGCGGCATTCCCGACGATCTTGCGGAAGGCCGGAGAGCTAGCGCTCCTGCCACCCGTCGTCGGGTAGTCGCCCTCGCGCCAGGCGCCCGGGTCGGGCTCATTCCACCCGGGCGCTCCGACGGCGGCCCGCCGCAACCGCCGCCCAGAGTTCTTCCCCCTGCCACATCCCGAGGTTTCCATGACCGCCGTCCTCGACGCGGACCGCGTCCGCGCGCTCAACGACACCCTCCGCCGCACCCTGTCCGGCGGCACCCTCGTGCTCACCGCTGGCGTCGTCGCGCTCGGTCGTGCACGCCAGCAGAGTATCCTCGACGCGGTCGCCGCCCATGATCGGTTCGATGCTGACGATGATCCCTACGGCGAGCATGACTTTGGCGCGCTGGAGGCGGCACGGCGAGCGATCCGGGAGAGCGCGCCGTTTTCGGAACTCGGCCAGCTCGCCGGCGGCACGATGCAGGTCGATATAACGCCTTGCGACTGACGCGGCGGCGGCCTTGCCCACTAAAACGGTCCCGATACCTTTATCAGGGGCAGCGCGCGTGATCACATCCCCGCAGGATCGGCGGGCTCGCCTCGCTGCGCTCGTCAGATATGCTCCCGTGTTCGCCGACCCAACGGCCTCGGTGGGGGTCTGGTGCGTACAGGACGCGCCCCCGGGCAGCTTCGCGCCGGCGACCTTCCTGCTGAACGCCGAGGTCCAGCGGTTCGTGGCGGACTGCTCCACGCACGGCTGGGTGCTGGGTGGCTTCGACTGGGTGGCCTGGGCGCAGACCCCCGAGGCGCAGCGGCTGCGTGACGATCCGGCCGCGCTCGCCCGCGCTGGTGAGCACCAGCTCGCCCAGCTTCTCACGGTGGTGATCCGGCAGGAACGCTTCGTCGAGGGAGCGCTCGCGGCGGCGTTCGCAAAGGGGTTGATCCTCGGCATCCTCCGGCGCGCGGAGCAGCTCGCTGGAGGGGTGGCCATGGCCACCGGCGGTCCGGATTGACCGGCTACGCGATCATTGCGGCGAGCGATGGCGTCGAAGGGACCGCCGACTCCCTCATCTTCAGGAAGCCGGCGGCTGAGCTCACTTCGGGATCGGCAGGCGCAGCACGATGCACTTGCCCTTCCACCCCGGGGCGCGGGGCGACGTCACCGCCCATTCATAGCCCCGGCCCGTCGGACCCTTACTCGCGTCCGTCTTTACCAGCGCACCCTGCTCGTCGAGCCAGGCGAGGATGGCGTGCAGGTGCCCCCGCTTGGCGCCGAACCAGCGCACGAACTCAGTCGAGCGGATCGCCACCAGCTCATCCGTGCCATCGGTCATCCGAAAGCCGGCGTCCGTGTCGAGCCGCGCATCCTGCTTGTGCGGCAGAGGGGTATCACGCAGGCGCTGGTGCAGGATCGCCTTGGCCTCTGCCAGGGTGGTGTCGCGCAGCCGACTGACCTTCAGCCCGTCGCGGAAGCAGGTCTTAATCGCCCGCCGGATGGCGAGCGCCCGCCACGGTGGCGGCAGCAGCCCCATGTCCATGGCGAGGCGCAGGCCGGCGTAGATCGTCCCAAAGTTACGTGCGGCGTGGTTCACCGCCCCCTCGGCGTCCTTCAGGTACAGGCTGGCCACGAACTCATCGATGTAGGCCTGTGCGCGCGGTGCGAGCTTGTCGCCGAGCCCGATCAACCCACGCAGGTACTCATCGAAGACAATGCCATGGTTCGCCTTGCACGCCTTGCGCATCTCCGCCATCCGGCGATGCGCCCAGCGGGTGAATGCCTCGTCCGTCAGACCCGGTGGCCGGCGATCGAAGATCGTAGCGTTGCCGCCATGCACCGCCGGCACGTCGAGGCAGCGAGCTTCCTCACCGCCGTGGCGCGTCGTCCCCGCCTGCAAGGCCAGGGCCTCGATGGCGTGCTCCGAGGACAGGACGTAGACGAGTGACCAACCCGAAGCGGACGCGTCCCCCGCGTAGATCGACTCGCCGGCGCGCACCTTGTCCTTGCTCTCGCTCAGCCCGTAGATCATCGGGCCGAGCGTGTTGTAAGCCCCCCGCCCGAGCAGGCCGGCTTCATTGATGAACAGCGCGCTGTCGTTACAGGTGATGGCGACCTGATCGAGCCCGGCGCTGGTCGCCTTGCAGCTCGGCAGCGCCTCCTCGGTGCCCAGGCCGATGATCGAGCCGCCTACGACCTGCGCCGTGGACTTGCCGGCTTTCGTCTTGCCGTACAGGTTGATGCCGAAGGACTGCATCCCAAGCACGCGCAGGAGCGGGCCAGCGAAGGACACCCCAAGCATCAGCGTGGCCCGCGTCGACCAGCGCGCGCGGCGGGCGACGTCCCGCTGCCAGTTCTCGACCGTCCCAGCGTTGCCGAACACGATCTGGCGTTTCTTGCCCGGCTGGGGCCGCGGCGGCAACACCTCAACGATACTGGGCATGGCCCCGACGACGTGAGTTGGGCGCACGAACACTTCTTGCGCGCTCCGGTACCAGCCGGACTGCGCGGCATGGCGGGTGTGGCGCAGCGGCGGGGCATCGATGGCCGCCTGGATCACGTCCGCGGACGCCTTGGTCGTGACGGCGGCATTGTACTTGCGCAGCGCTGCGAGGACCTCCGAGGGCTTCTCGGACTTCTCGCAGGGCACGTCGGCAAGAACGAGTTCACCGAGATCGGACGTCGCCTCGAAGCGATCGAACGCGAGGTTGGTCGCCTCATCGACGACACGTTCTGTCTTGATCACCGCAGGGCGTCGTGGGACCGTGCGCCAGTCGGGCCGCAGCGTTTCCAGGCGCGGGCGCTTCTTCGCGCGCTGAGGTTTCTTGTACGGAACTAAGGCTTTGCCGGGCATGGAAAGTCTCCCGATGAGCGTGCCGTGCGTGCCGGTCAGGCCGGGGC
>NZ_VRVA01000175.1:0-7902 GCF_008039945.1 Methylobacterium sp. WL64 | reverse complement strand
GGTCGGTGCGGATGGGCGAGCTGCAGGACTACCTCGCCAGCCTGCCCGGGTCGTCCGCCACGGTGGCACTCGCGGCCTCGGCGCTGAAGTCGCTGCTCACCTTCGCCCAGGAGGTCGGGTTCCTGCGATTCAACATCGGCGCGGCCGTGAAGGTGCCGCCGATCAAGAATACCCTGGCCGAGCGGATCATGTCCGAGGCTGATGCCCTGCTGATGATCCGACAGGAGCCGGTCCTGCGAAACCGCGTGCTGCTGACCGTGCTGTACGGCGGCGGCCTGCGCATCTCCGAGGTCTGCGGCCTGCACTGGCGGGATCTCATGACCCGGGATGAGGCCGGACAGGCGACGGTGTTCGGCAAGGGCGGCAAGACTCGGGTGGTGCTGCTGTCGGTCGCGACGTGGAAGGTGCTTGCAGCCCTGCGCGAGAGGGCTGGAGTAGACAACTTGGCCATTCCAGCTGCCGACGCGCCCGTATTCCTGTCGCGGAAGGGCGGGGCGCTCGATCCTAGCGCCGTCCACCGGGTGGTGAAGGCCGCTGCAGCCCGGGCTGGCCTACAGGCCGAGGTCTCAGCGCACTGGCTCCGGCACGCTCACGCCTCGCACAGCCTCGATCGTGGGGCGCCGATCCACCTCGTGCAGGCCACGCTCGGACATGCCTCGGTAGCGACGACGGGCCGGTATCTGCACGCGCGGCCTTCGGAGAGCTCGGCACGATTTCTAGGGGTATAGGAGTTCTCAGCGATTAGAGCGGAAGACTCGCGACTTCCACGCCCTGCCACATCACCCTAACCGCGGCGTAAGCACCTGGAAAGGTACGGTTCTGCAGAGTGCACGAAGCCCAGCGACTCCCGGGAACGCTATCGCCATCCACGCTCACAACGAGATCGAGACTAAGCACCGAAAGATCGCTGGACGGTGGGTCAGACATCGTCAGATGCGGTCTCTCATTCGCATCGGTGATCTCGACTTCGCCTGAAATCTTCAGAAACCGATCATGTAGATCATCAACCAAACTAGCCATTTCTTTGTTGGCTCCGGGCTCAGTCGCGATCTCCGCACCGACTGTCACATGCTCGGCGATGATCATGAGCGCCACCTCGCGCAGAGCCGCAGTTGTCGCCGTGATCTGCTGGATCTCGTCCAAGCAGTAGCGGTCCTCCTCGATCATTGAGCGTAGGCCGCGGATCTGCCCCTCAATCCGGCTCAGGCGCAGCACCAGAGGGCGCTTTGCCTCGGCACTACGCCTGAGCTGGATCCTGTCACCGACGACTTCGCCTTCAACGTTACGCACTACAAGCCCCGCCCCATCTTCTGCTACAAACCTGATATAGGCTTTTGACTGTCGAGGAGCGAGGCATTCGCAGCTCAGCCGATCTGTTCGCTCTGGGCACCGCTGTCAGGCCGTGCCGGACCGAGTACCGGCTCCTGACCCATCGGCTGGTTCTGGACGATGCTGTACTCGCCCTTGCCGTCGAGGGATGGGCCCTGCGTCCAGCGGCCTTCGGGAGGCGGTGAGCCATCCGCGGACGAGGAGAAGAAGTTGTAGTTGAACTTCTGGTTCTCCTCGCTCTGCGGGAAGGAGTTCGGGATCGGCAGCGTGCCCGCGTGGCCGCCCATCTCCTCGATCACCGCGAGCCACTGCTGCTGGTGCATCGTGTCCCGGGCGATCATGAAGCTCAGCATGTCCCTCATACCGGCATCGTTGGTGGCATTGTACAAGCGCACGGCGAGAACGCGACCAGTGCTCTCGGCAGCGACGTTGCAGTACATGTCGGCGGCGAGGTTTCCGCTGGCGTAGATGTGGCTCATGTCGAACGGCACACCCTCGCAGTTGGCTGGGAAGGCAGCCATACCGGTCGAGAGCAGATGCCGGTGCAGCATGCCTTCGACCATATGGCGCGGGTTCTCACCGCCCATCACCGCACCGACGATCTTATCAGTGGCTCCGGCCTCCTGCACCTTCGTGGGTGCCGTCTCTAGGTTGAGTGCCACTGCCGTAGCCAACATCTCGACGTGGCCCATCTCTTCGGTGGCGGTGTGCAGGAGCATGTCGCGGTACTTGGTCGTCGGCCCGCGCGCACCCCAGCCCTGGAAGAAGTACTGCATGCACACGCGGATCTCGCCCTCGATGCCGCCGATAGCCTGCTGGAGCATGCGAGCGTAGATCGGGTCCGGGCTGTCGACCTTGACCGGGTACTGCAGGCGCTTGTCGAAATAGAACATCGGGATCGCTCCGTGGTCGGCACTGCACCATGACGGCGAGTTTGGCGGATACCCCCAGGGAGCATCCGGTCCGATGACAGGGCAATCCTACTCAGGCAGCTTGGTTCGATCGCAATCGAGTGATTTAGCGCCTGCTGCAGTTCTCATAGGATGCGCCGGCCACACGTGAACGGGGGGAACACGGCGGCCGGCGCGCTCGCGGGCGGGAGTGTAAGGGCACTCAACCGCCGCGATAGGTGGGATATGGAGATCGCCAGAGGGAACGGGCAGATCCCTCTCTTTGACCTCAGGCCTCAGCGGCGTCCTTGGCTTTCCGCGGCCGCCCGGCACGCTTGGGCTTATCGGAGACGGTCTCCACCGGCTCAGCCACCTTCGGTGCTGCCTTCTTGCGCTGCTGGCCGAGACCGAGCGAGCGGGCGAGAGCCGAGCGCTGCTCGGAGTAGCTGGCAGCCGTGGACGGGTAGTCGCGCGGCAGGCCGTATCGCTCTCGGTACTGCTCGATCGTCATGCCGCTCTTGTTGAGGTGCCGCTTCAGCGTCTTGTACGGCTTGCCATCGACGAAGCTGATCAGCGCATCGGGCCGGATCGACTTTCGGATCTGGGACGGGGTGGGCTTGTCGACCGTCGGGGCTTCGGTGGCGCTGCCTTGACTGAGCCCAGTTAGCGTACTGTGAATGCTGGCAAGGAGGTCCGGTAGATCACTGGGCCGGACAGAATTTTTCGACACGTATGCCGAGACAATGTCGGCTGCCAAATCGATGAAATCGACTGCCGGAGCATCGGTGGTCTCTGCGTTTTCGTTCATGGCGTACCTAAACTTACAAAGGCTGCAAATTGTTCTTTTAGACGAAATAAGGCAAGTCATATCCGAAATTTTTATTTGCTTCTGTAGCCATCCGCCATGGATCTCTGCAGGATTATCAACTCAAAAACGCGGCTAAGGTTATTCGTAAGGGGGGCGCCCCCGCTTTCGGACAATGAGATCCGCATGAGGCAACCAACGCCCTGAGGGACTTCGTTAACCATACCGCCGGCACCTTGCTCACGGTCAGCCTGTAGGTACCGCCGTGAACCGAGCCTTTCCTGTCAGCGCTGAGGATCCTGCCGGCGATTGCCCGGTGCCGATCGATACGCTCAATCGGCTCTATCGGGCCGAGCCAGAGGCGCTACCTAATCAGCTCGAAGCCATTCCAGAGGCGACAAGAGCGCGACTTGCCATCTACCTCTATGGGCGCAGCCACACACGCCAACTCGGGGTACAGATCGCAGCGACCTGCGAGGGCGCCAGCCTAAGGCGTGTCGCCGGTTTCGCCGGGAATGCCCTCCACGATCTCTCGCGGCAAAACCCGATCCTTTGGGTAGATGCCATCCCTTCGGCCGGCGGCAAGCGAGGGGTCAGCCTTGCGGGGTCACGAGTTGCGACGTTGCGCTGACGCATAAGCTGAACACGCAGCCGCTCTACTACACCGCCTTCGGCCGCTGCTGCGCCTGCCAATCGGCGATAAACATATCGATCTGACCGGCGAGTTCCATGTCGGCTGGCATAGGCGCCTCTCACAGGTTCGTGACCATAGCGCCGAACGACGGCCACTCGGCTGCCATGTCGCTCATGCCGAGTACGATCTGCCGGTCGAGCTCCGCATCGGACAGGCCGGACAGAGTGCCGAACCGGGGGTTGGCTTCCAGCTTGGCGAGCCGGGCTTCCAAAACCTTAGAGTACATTCCCCATCGCCTCCTCGATGCGGGCGAGCCGCCGGTCCAGATCCACCGCCTTGATCGCCTCAACGTGCACGCCGACGGCCGCGCTGACGTCACGGGCTTCACTCGGGGTTAGTTCACCGTCGGCCACCGCCTGCGTAAGCTTTGCGGCGGCGATCGGCACGTCCGCGATCTTCTCGATCACCAGCATGTCGAACTGCACGATCCGGTCCTTGCGCGGGGGGCACAGGCGGTCGAGGCACAGCCGCAGGGCCGGGCCGTCACCGTCCAGCGCCATCTCGACGGCCTTGCGGGTCAGCGCCTCGGCCTCACCGTCCAAGATAGCCTCGACGGCCTGGGTAGTGCGGTTACGAGCGCCTTTCGGGCGGCCGCTAAGGTTGCCGCTTTGGCCACGCTCGCATGCCTTTCCCTCGCATCAGTCGTGTCCGTCATCAGACCTGGCTGTAAGTACAGCGGGAAAACAGCCAGGCTAGCTGCGCCAGCAAAGAATATAGCATCGGCTATTAGATTTCACGTCACTTCGTGAGTGACAGGCGTAGGCCTTCGCCTCACGGCGCGCGACAGCATTTGCTCAACCTCTGCGCTCTACCCTGATGGAGGGGGTTGAGATGCAAGGCGTGGCCGGTGTCTGCTCTTCCCGCTCGTTCACCCCGCAGCCCCGCCTCGAAGGCGGCAGTCATCTCGCATGGCGGATGGATGACCGGGTGCACCATCGCCGACATCTCGGTCAGCGGTGCGCGGCTGCTGGTGGCTCGGCCCGAGACCGTACCGGATCAATTTGAGCTGGCGACCGACCTATCCGGTGGTTCGCGTCGGTGCCGGGCGGTGTGGCGCGACGGCGGACAGATCGGCATCGAGTTCGTGGACTGGGTTTGAACCCTAAGGCCAATGATGCCCACACCAGGCAGTGGTGAGGCACATTGAGTTTTAATCCGCTCCAGTGCGTGCGTGTCGGCACATCACGGCGGAAAGTGGCTTCCCATCTAAGTTTCATACAAGACGAGATAGGCTCGAAGGACCGGGCCGTACCTTGTAGGAGATATATTTTTACAATGAAGAACCGTATCGCCGCCGCCGCCACTGCGCTTGTCCTTGGCGTCGCTCCGATCTCATCAACCATGGCCGCCAACGGTGCCCGTTGGACGGGTTTTGCCACGCAGGAGATCGAGACCACTGGCGCGCTCGGGCTCGGCGTCCACGACAACCCCGACTACGTCGGTTGCCCGATGAGTTCGGCTGCTGAAGGCAATGCCAACCAGCAGACCCGCCCCGTGAAGCAGTACGGCCAGACTGCGGGCGGCTACCGCTGCTGATCCGACAGATAGACGATGAAGCTCAAGGCTGTCTCCTACGCGATGATCGCGGTCTTTGTAATTGGGCTCCTCATGACACTCGTCGGCTCGGCCAGCATGCTCCTGGGGCTGTAAGCCTGACAGCTTGCTGCTGAAGCCTATGCCGCCGAAGGTGATCTGGCGAACTTCCGGCGGGGTTTGAGCCCCGCCGTTTTCAAGAGCAACGTCATAGACGATTTTTTCCGCCGGGGCCGGGAAGCAGACCTGCCCAGACAGTGCCCAAGAGTGTGATCCGAACGTTGGCGCGATCGGGGTCAGCCGCAACGACCGCGTCCATCATTGCTACCAGAGCCGCGACACCGCCAGCCGCATCCGCTTCCAGACCGGCGCGGAGCAAAGCAGACCGGAAAGCTGTGGCGGCTGGCGCATCTGGGCTGTGACGCTCGATGCCTTGGATCAACGTAAGAATGCTGGCGGGGGTTGGCGGATCGGGAAGGGCGGCGATCATGGCTGGGCCGCCTCGA
Source organism: Methylobacterium sp. WL64 (assembly GCF_008039945.1). NCBI lineage: Bacteria > Pseudomonadati > Pseudomonadota > Alphaproteobacteria > Hyphomicrobiales > Methylobacteriaceae > Methylobacterium > Methylobacterium sp. WL64. The sequence continues at coordinate 2,145 of NZ_VRVA01000175.1, read as the reverse complement.
ACGGCACGCCCAGGTGCCTTGCCAGCTCGCGGGCAGCCTCCTCACCAAAGATCGCGACGGCCTCGGCCACCAGCTCGTGCCGGCTGAGCTCGGACAAATCAATCGGCTCGTCGTCATGGTGGGGGCCGAGACGGCGGGGTTGGAGCTGGCTGGGCATTGGTGAGACCTTTCAAGCGAGAGATTGGCTAGAAGCCGCCAATGCAGATCAGCACCGAACTCGCGATCCCGGGGCGCGCCGATGAGGTATGGGCGGTGCTCATCTACCTACCGTCGTACCCGCAGTGGAACCCATTCATCCGCAGGGTAGGCGGCTCGCTGGCAGAGGGTGTTGCCTGGAAAGCCGAACTGACCATCGACGGCAGATTGTTCTTCAGCGTACCGACGGTCATCACGAAATTGATGTCTGGCGCGCGACTGACGTGGCGCGGCGGCCTACCGAAACTGATGATCGGCACACATAGCTTTGGTGTGACAGAGGCGTCCGGTGTCGTAACCTTGCAGCAGTCGGAAAAGTTCTCCGGGCCCCTTGTGCCGGTTGTCTTCCCTTTACTGAAGCCATCGCTGATCCGGCGCTTGACGGAGATGAACGAGGCGCTGATGTCCGAGGTCGTGAGACGCAAGGCCTCAGAGCGGGAGTGCGGCTTTGAGGGATCGACTGACACTGCCGTGCTCGAGCGGCGGCGGCCCCAACATATCGTTCGAAACGATGATCGGGCCCAATAGCTGGCCGGTGATCGATGGTCGCGCAGCCGGGTCACAGTCGGCCCGAACCCGGGATGCCTCCTCATGGGTGCCACTGGGAAGTTTCCTGAGCAGGGGCTTCCTTAAGACCTCGTCTTTAATATGGCACCCTGATCGAGGTGTCGCTGCTTTGCCATGCCCCGTCACCATCGGTCGCAAAGCGGTATGCGCAAACTGGTCACGACAAACAGCCTCGCCGATCGCCTCGACGCATGGTCGGCTTGCACGACTTGGACGGTGCTCGCGACTTGCGGCCTGGCATTGATCAGGGCCGACTACCTCTTTCCGACCGTGGGTATGGGGCCCCTGTTCATCCCGTTGATTGCACTCGCCGGATGGCGCCTTGGTTTGCGCGCGAGCTGCTTCGTCACCGTCCTGGCGTGTCTGCTGAATATCTTTCCTCACCACGTTCACGAGGTCGGTCTCAATCCGGAGGTGGCCATCGCTCGGGGGATCATCCGTTTCAGCGCGTACGGCTTCACCGTCGCGGTCATTCATGCGTTGCGGCGCGCCTACGACCGCGAGCGCGTCCGTGCCACGCACGATGCGCTGACGAACGCTCTGAACCGGGCGGCGTTCGAGCGGGAGCTGGAAACCCTCCTCGACGGTCGTGAACCCGGCGACCATGCGGTTGCGCTGGCGATGATCGACGTGGACGACTTCAAGCGCATCAACGATACCCATGGTCATGGCGCCGGCGACCACGCGCTGCGCGAGCTGACAGCAGCCGCAACGAGCGCTCTACACGGACGGGGACGCCTCTATCGGCTCGGCGGAGACGAGTTTGCTGCGCTGATGCCGATCGCATCTACTGCGGCGGGCCAGCCGGCAATCGAGCGCTTCCACCAAAATCTTTCGGCAGCACTGGGACAATCACGTTATCCGACGACGGTCAGCATGGGCGGGCTGGTCTTCCAACCCAGCCCTTCGTTGGGTCGGGCGGCACTCATGCACGAAGCCGATGGGCACATGTACGCATGCAAGGCGTCGGGTAAAGATCGGGTACGCATTGCGGTGCTCCGGCCAATAGCTATCACCAACACCGATCCAATGCCGACCGGTGCGGAGCTGCTTCCGGCTGTGTGAACCGTGGTGGCATTCACGCAAGCGCCCATGCGCCGGTTGTTGCGCTCACCGCGGCCATCGCATTCTGGTGTGAATTTAGTCCTTAAACTAGGACCAAAAGGGCACCCTGCAACAGGTTCGGCGCCACGCTGATATCCGGCACAAAAGCGTGACGCTGAGACCAGGCCATCCCGCAGAGTTTCGTTAACGACCTACATTCACCCTGACTGTGGATCGGTTTCGAAGTACAACCCCAGCAAAAAATTAGCTTAGGCTTTCTCAGAGCTACAAAAATTGAGATCGAGATGGGGTCCCGATCGGCGCCGATCGGGACCCCAT
>NZ_VRVA01000174.1:0-7998 GCF_008039945.1 Methylobacterium sp. WL64 | reverse complement strand
GCGTGGCTGGCGCGATTCCGACGCTTGGCCATCCGCTACGAACGCCGCGCGGACATCCATCTCGCCTTCACGACCCTCGCCTGCGCCCTCGTCACACTCAACCAATGCAGACGGTTCTGTTAGACGCTCTAAGACCCACCGCCACGATTTTAAACACACTTTGCCGCACTTCCTTCGGATGGCCTGCCATCTCGCGGGTATCGCATTCCTGCGCAGCTCGCAGCGATTGATTTACGATACTGGACCGTACCGAGAGGGAGTCGAGGATCGTCCTGCCTTCATCGTTGGCATGCTAAGGAGGAAGACAGCGTTAGATTCGGGATAAAACCTCGGCCCTTTCCGGGTGCTCCGTCAGCGAACAAGCGGCATGGGGTGTTGTCAGCCGCAGCAACAAGGTGCAATCCAACGTTGCTTCACCGGCCGCCTGGCCTTCCTCCCCTCTATGTCCGAATCCCCTGCGAATGCCCGTCAATCGCACGCTTAGGTTCCTTCAGCTCTCGGACATCCATTTCGGCCAGGAGCGCCCAGAGGAGCTCCCCCGTCACAACGATGTGCGGGAGGAGTTGCTTCGCGACTGCCGCCAAGCCGTCGCGCAGGGACTTGTTGGAGGCCCGGCGACAGCCATACTGGTGACAGGAGACATCGCGTATGCCGGGAAAGAGGAGCAATACAAAGTAGCAGGTGAGTGGCTGGACCGCGTAGCAGCTGCAGTCGGCTGCGGCGAGCGTGAGGTTCGCCTCATACCAGGCAACCATGATGTTGACGTCGCGCGATTAGGTTACTTGGGGAAGCAGGCTCAGAAACACCTCCGGACCCTCGCGCCTGCAGTGTGCGCCGGGGAGTTATCGCAGGCTTTGTCCGATCCGAATAGTCCGTTAATAGAAAAACTTGATAGCTATTTCAGTTTTGCGGAAGCGTATGAATGTGCGCCAAAAAATATAAGTATGCCATTCCACACTAAAGATTATGAACTTGCGGGTGGGAAAGCGATACGAATTGTCGGTCTGTGCTCTGTACTGATTAGCGACCTCGACGACTCCGAAGGGGGGATGTTCATGGGGGCTGCACAGTATTCTATCCCGAGAGATGATGCGGTTGAGCAGGTTTATCTACTTCACCACCCAATAGGATGGTTCAAGGATCGAGTGAATGCGCGGCCATATATAGCGCAAAGGGCCAGAGTGTTTATGACAGGCCATGAGCATCTGGCTAATTTTACAGTTAGTGAAAATAGTAAATTTGAACATCTCCATCTCGCCGCTGGCGCCCTTAATCCTGACGCTCTTTCAGAAGTATATAATTACTCCTACAACTGGATTGAATTATCGTGGATCTCGGACTCGGATCGGGCTATTTTAAACGTACGAGTTTATCCACGCGCTTGGAACCCGACGACCACAAGCTTCGCCGGCGATTATCAGCGGACAGGTGATATAGTTTACCGCGATTTTCGACTTGATTGCGGGCCGGCCATACACGTTCTTGAAGAGCATCCCGAGCACCTGTTAGGCGAATCATCTGCGCAAGAAGAGCCCTCGAATAAGACGGTTACTTCGGGCATCGACCTGTCGACTGCTAAGCCGAGAGAAGGGACTACCACGGAGGAAGCTATGAAACCTCCTGCTTCCCACGTCGCCAGCGCAATCGATGAGCGGCCGATGGAGGTGCTGAAATTCCTATTTTGGCGGCACTTAGACCGCCAAACCCGGCAGGACATCCTCCGTCAGCTAAATCTGCTTCCGTCGAGCAACACTCTTGTCCCTCATCCATTTGAAGTCGCGGCTTTCGAACGAGCTTTCGGCAATACGGTCAAGTCCAAAGAGCTCTGGGACGCCGCGATGACAGCAATTCCGCCAGCACACCAGCGCAAAAACCCGTTCTGAAAACAAGGAGTTAGAATGTCCGCGTCAATTGGCGACTGGTATCGTCTCTCGGACATCGAATTAAACGACGACCGTTTAACCCAACGACGGCAGGCCGCAAATAAGCTGGCAGCGCGATTGCCGGGGGCGGCTGCTATACCGCTAGATATAGTAAGCTTGGCGGTGGAAGCGTTTGACAATGAGCCGCGAAGCGACGGTCCTATGCTCCAAGTGGCAATTGAAGCCATTGAGGAGCAGCAGCCTACCCTCGATAAAGACGCCGCCATCGTCTCGCTTGATCCACGCATTCTCGCAGGGTTCACCGTGGAGCAAAAGCTTACCTCAGTGCTGGAAGCGGCTCCCGCGCGGTACGGTGACGGCGCTCTGCTTGCCGGAGCTGTGGTGGCAGCGCTGAGGCACAGAACGCCACCGACCGGGAGCTTTGCACAAGCTCGCGCTGCTGGCTTGCTAAACGCCGCCGAGCGCATCCTGGATAGATTAGACGAGCGGCGTCGGACGCGAAGCGATACTGCCGCCGGGGCATTCGAGGCCGCAGTTGATAAATCTGGCGACGCACCCGACCTGCCCAAATTGCTTTCGGACGCCTTGAAAAAAATAGAAGCTGAAATTAACAAAGATCGCGAAGAACTCAACGCGCTTTAGTGGGTATTCGGTGGGCGTTCGTACAAGCTATCCGCATCATATAGTACCCTCAATTCGGGAATAGCTGCGCTGATCGCCGGGGCGGAACTTGCTGAGATAGTAGATCCACCTGCAACCCGCGGGTTGGCTGCTTTGTCTAAGCGAATAATAGGAATCAGATCAACGCAAGATGGATCTGGCACTTTAGAGGTTCTATTGTCAGAAGTATCCAGTAATGCTTGGAGCGCTCTATTGCTTTCCGGATCGAGTAGAGATCTTGTGCTTCGTTTGCCCACTATTTTTCCTGCATCTAACATGGTTGTCCAACAGCAGTCTGATGGAAACCCATTTAATAAGAAAATTAACGGTTGGTTTAAGACACGAACAATCAATGCAAATGAGTTCGCATCTCAGGTATTTGCGGAGCGAATTCTTTTAAAATCTTACTCAACTAAGCGTTCGGGACGCTAGCTTATGTCAGTTTTAGTTGAATGTAAAGTAGAAGGCTGCCTAATCGCACAAGATGGGCCATGTGCTCGCACAGGAGCAATCTCGCACTGCGAAAATGCCACCGAATCCGCCGACGACTCCTCTGATGAGCTTGAGGATCAAATCAATCAGGCGGCTTCCCTAGCCCTAAGTGCGCCGCCCGAACTGAGGTCCATCGATCTTGATGACCCCCACCATGAACGCCGTATCCATCCCGGGATGGAATTAGGACTGTCTGATCTTCAATCTCTTATGGAAACGGAGTACGGGCATGTCGTAACCATCCTCGGGGCTGACGATGCTGGCAAGACAAGCTTCCTCTGCAGTCTCTACTGCATGGCCGCGCGAGGCGGGATGGAACTAAAGGGCTACCGGTTCAGCGGCAGCATGACCTTACCGGGCTTCGAGGCGAGGACCCGAAAAAGCCGAGAGTGGGAGCCAGGCAAAACGCCAGAACGACTGACATACCGAACCAGGTACGAAGAGGGGCGCGGCGCAGGCTTCATGCACCTGGACCTTCAACACATTGCGTCTGAGCAGAACCTACGACTCTTTCTGACCGATCTACCGGGAGAATGGACGCGTACATGGATTGATAAAGCCAGATATGGGGACCGCCTAGCCTTCCTTGATCGATCAGATGCCATATTGATCATGATGGATGGGACGAGCCTGATTGACAAGGAACGACGAGGTCAAGTGGCTAACCAGCACAAAATCTTGATCGACCGGGCAAAGCTGCTTGCCCCCCAAGGCTGTGCCCTTAGTATCGTGCTAACCAGGGGCGACCATCTGGAAATGAACGCACCAGCTATCTTAGATGAATTAGTGGGGCATGCTAATCAAGCCGGTTTCCGAGCTAAAGGGACTGTCATATCCACGTTCTCAGGAAACACGACGGTTCTATCAGGGACAGGCGTTTTCGAAGCGTTGATGAGCTGCCTTCAAGCTAGCACATCGTTACCGCATAGGGAGCCATACGCCGGAGAAAAACCTCGGCCAGCACGCTTTTACGGCTGGAATAACTCACAAGATACGGATGTCGGCTGATGGCTAGCGGCAACACCGTTTTGTTTGTCGGAGGACACGAAACGGGTAAGTCAAATTACTTGATACGATTCTGGCTGGCTATCCGCGACAAAGAGGACGGGATGCTTCGGCCGAACGGCCTACCAGATGATCTGGAGTACTTGAATGCAGGCGCAGACGCGCTTCTAGGCGGGAATTTCTTTGGGCGTACAAATGAGCCTATTGCGGCAATGTGCGAGATACCGTTGCTTGTTTCCGGAGATCCGTCAACGTTACTGCTTCCCGACTTCAAGGGGGAGAAGTGGGTCCAGATATACAAAGACCGTAGATGGCCATCAGATTGGTCTCAGCTTATTACTAAAGAAACAACGTTCTTAGTTTTTGTCCGGGCTCTCTTCGATCAAAACGTTCCACAATTAGATTGGCAGACACTTGAGCAGTTCTATGGGGCCGGTAGTAATCTCGACCCAAGTATTCCGAAGCCAAAAATGTCAGAAGAGCCGCCTACACAAGTGGTGCTTGTAGATTGGATACAAACCTTGCTGGGCCTATATCGTTCTGTTGGAGGTCCGGCTGTTAAGCCAAAAATTGGCATAGTAGTCACGGCTTGGGACCGCCTTTCAGATTCAGAACAAGCAGCCGGCCCAAGTGTGTACCTACGACAAGAATTTCGCTTACTTTCCGATTTTCTTCAGAGCAACCGAGAACGTTTTGAGACAAAGAATTTTGGCGTATCAATTGTTGGCGGGGATCTAAGGGATGATCTTGAATACCGAGACAAATTCCTCGACAGTATAAATGGGCACGCTGCTGGCTACGTTTGGCATGAGCTGCAAGGACGGCCCGAGAAAAGTAGCAATCTTGCGCTTCCAGTTGCATGGGCTTTGAGCCGGGCTGGGAATAAGCTCGCATGAGCAACGACCTAATAGAGCAAAGCGTTCATGGATACCGCCGTGGCCACGAATGGCTTGCTGGCAGTTTTCAACTACGGGGAAAGGATAAGGAAGTCGTAACGTCACTAAGCGATCTTTCCGGACTGCCACTGCGGGATGAGATACCTCCCTATTTGACATCATATCCGCTGCCGAACGCCACCCATTATGCAATCGCTCGGACTTGGCTTGACTACGAGGCGCCACGCGAGGGATGCGTACTAACTCACACGTTGTTCGTTCCAATGTGGATGTGGCGGCAAGGAATTTCGGCTCGGGCCGTGTTCGATCTATTTATTCAGCCGCGAAGGAACAACCTCTCTGTCTATGAAAATCCAGCCGCGCTGATTGATTCATCTTTTCTGCCGAACAAAGAAAGCACCTTAAATCCTCGCGCCCATAGGGTTCAGGTGTTTGCTCGGAAGTTTTTTGCGGAAGGACGTCGACCATTGGTTTGGCTAGACTCGCCGAATCCAGACGAGATGCTTATAGATTTACTCGAGTTTGTGTGGCCCTCGCTTCGAGCTGATTTCAGTGCATGCACGCACGCTCTGAAAATGAGATTTATTCAAGATAATCCGTTTCGGATTGTTTTCGCACCGGCCGCTGCCTTGAGCCGATTCAGCGACTTGGAGGCCGGAAACATCATTCGCGAATCGCCTCAGGCGGCGGACGATCCGCGGTTTGAACCCCTCGATGATTTGATCGCAAGGTCGCTTGCTCTTGGACGCTCTGCCCCAGAAGTAGAGGGTTTTAAAGAGTCCCTGCCGGCAGATCCCACCGCGCTGCTAAAGATTGCTGTCCTTGATGGCCTTAAAAAGCAGGCAGATAAGAACCCGGCCTCATCGGTTGCGGCAATGGATGTGCTTGCAGTTCTCATTCCGGCTGAGAGCGCCGGTATAGAGCGCAAGCGAGAGGCGGCTCAATACGCGATAGATCGAGCGTTGAAAGAACGTCCGCAATCCCAGCTGAAACTGATTGGGGCGATACTCAACCGTCTTTCACGTCCCGCCTTTCGACGTCTCAAGCCAATGAGGGCAAATTTGCTTAAGCTTGGATCGGCTGTGGTTGCGGCCGATCCGGAGATTGGCCTTCAGATCTTACTTAGAGCCAAAACACGCTCCACGGCACTGGTGCTCATTGTTGCAACGGGGCTCGCAGATTGCAAATTTATAATAACCAACTTGCTCAACAAGCTGGAGCAGACGGCGCCTGATCTCATTGATGAAATGTTACGTTATAAGCCATCACTGGCTCGGAGGTATTCTGAAGAATTTAGTATTGCGCAAAATTCAAGAGAAATGTCGGAAACCGCTCTTTTATGGATGAAGCGTGCGTTGCCGTCCAGGCGGACGTCAATCTCAAATCAGCTCGCCGATAGCCCAATTCTCGCAACTGACCCGAGATTATTCGAAGCAGTCATCGCTGTGGCGGGAAGGAGTGCGTCTGAGAAGGCTATTAGAGCCGTACTCAGTTCTGGCCAGTTGGATCACTTTCAACCCGAGATGTGGTCTGCTCTGACGGCAGCGGCCCCGCATTATTCGAGCGTTTTTCTGGATTACGTGTCCTCCGCTGGATTTAATAACGTCAAAATCGCTGAAATATGGGCGAGAGTAGTTGAACCCTCTGTCCAAACTGTCGAGTTGGTTCTCGATTTACAGACATTACCTGAAGATGTTCGAAAGGAGGTTGTTGTTTTATTGCTATCGCGCCAAGATATATTGGAGCAGATGCCTTACGTGCGCCAGTGTCACGTTCTAAAAATGATCGATATTTTGCTCAATGGATCGTCTGTTCATCGCGCGCTCTGGCAGCAGGCTGTTCGGGTAACTCTGAGCTACGTTGAATCCGGAATCTTTGGGGACGGGCTGCCCGGGAATCCGGTCAAGTGGGCTGCTGCGGAAGATTTGGACCGTAGCACGTTGTCGGTCCTGGTCCACAATATCCTTGAATCTGTTGTGCGCGCGATTATTCGTAACCTTATCTTGGAGGGCACCGCACACATCTGGCTTGAATGGCGGCCCGTCCAGCACGCTTTGAGGTTTTCGGCGCCCAGCGACATTGCTGAGCTATGGCGAAATGAATGTCTTTTGAGTAAATACGGCCCGTCGCAACGAGATATGGGCGAGCGCGTATGGATGCTGCTTTGCTTATTGGGTCCAACTTTGGTGTTGAGGCAAGATAGAGCTCTTTCCTCTGTTATTGATGCCGCTTTTCATGACTTTCGTGCGCACTGGTCGGATAGTAACACCGCGAAATGGCTTGATCTCATTAAGATGTCGCGGGCTGCGAGCTACTCAGGCGATCTTACTTTACTCGATGCACAAAGTGTTCAGGTCGCACTGTCTCATCCCTACATGAACCTTTGCGCGTTGCTAGAGATATCGTTCCCGGCTGTATATTCTGCGACCGTATCAGGTCGCTTAACTCTAATCGAGCTATTCTATTTTTATGTAGATTGGGACAAGGGTAAGGAACTAAGGCGATCGCTCATACGTGCGTTTGTGAATTCCGATTGGCCGCCCCGGGCGATAGCTTTAATCGCAGATGATGCTGGAATATTAGATAAGATTACTTCTAGGCTTTCCCGTACCGGGCACACGTTATATCTTACACGAGTGATTGGTGATCTAGAGACGTGTGGTACTATTCGTTCGGGCGGGCTGGCTAAGCGGATGCGAAGACAGGAGCGGCGTGCAGAGGATTGGGATTAGTGCGCTGACGCATTCACAAGAGCTATATCATCGCTCGGCTACGCGGGTTGCGGGTATGGCTCAGACCATCCCTTAGCTCGACTTTGGCCATTCATGCGGCGTGGCAGAGCGCACAGGCCCAGGGCGCTGGCAAACGGAAGCGGGGTTTTGTTCGGGCACGTCGGCGCGGTGATGTTTCCAAAGTCCGCTCGCGCCAGATCGCACGTGCGCATCCGGCGAAGGCCGCCTTGTTTGGAGGTTTATCGGCGTCCAGCTTTTCGGTGATCTGATCCGGCATCGGTGCTGGCATCGGTGCTGGAGATGCTCGGATGGACGATGCGACCTACGTCC
>NZ_VRVA01000173.1:0-8086 GCF_008039945.1 Methylobacterium sp. WL64 | reverse complement strand
ACCCACGACCCCACCCCGGAGCGGCGGCGACCCCGGAGGAGGGCTCCTTCGAGACGCAGGCTTTGCGCGCGCCCTGGAATGAGGTGGATGGGACGACCCGGCTCAGGCGAGCTTCAGGCCGACATCGACGTTGCCGCGGGTGGCGTTCGAGTACGGGCAGACCTGGTGGGCCGCGTCCACGAGCTTCTGCGCTTCGGCGCGGTCGAGGCCCGGCAGGCTGATCGTCAGGTCGGCGGTGATCCCGAAGCCGCCCTCGGAGCGGGGGCCGATGCCGACATCGGCGGTGACGGTGGTCTCGGCCGGAACCTTAAGCTTCAGCGAGGGGGCGACCGCCTTCATGGCGCCCAGGAAGCAGGCCGAGTAGCCGGAGGCGAAGAGCTGCTCGGGGTTCGCACCCGGACCGCCCGCGCCGCCGAGCTCCTTCGGGGTCGCGAGCTTCACCTCGAAGCTGCCGTCGGCGGTCTTGGCGGCGCCGTCGCGGCCTCCGGTGGCGGTCGCAGTGGTGCGGTACTTCACGTCTACGGACATGGTGCGATCTCCAGGAACAGGAAGGGAATCGGCATATAGGGCCGGCACAGCCCGCATATAATCCCGAGATAGATTGCGCGCAATCTATTTCACGGATCAATCAACGCGAAACGGTCGACATCCACCAGGCCCTTGTCGGTGATCTTCAGGTGCGGGATCACGGGCAGCGGCAGGAACGCGACCTGCAGGAACGGCTCGGGCAGGACGACGCCGAGGCCACGCGCCGCCGCCCGCAGGGTCACCAGCGCGGCACCAATCCCATCGAACGGGAGCAGGCTCATCAAGCCGGCGACCGGCAGGGCGATCTCGGCGAGCACCCGGCCGCCCTCGACCACGACGAACCCGCCCTCGATGGCGCCGAGCCGGTTCACCGCCGCGGCCATGTCGGCATCGTCGGCGCCGACCACCGTGACGTTGTGGCTGTCGTGCCCGACCGAGGAGGCGATCGCGCCGCGCTTCAGGCCGAAGCCCTTCACGAACGCCACGCCGATGCCCCGCTGCCCCGGCGGCGTCTTCCCGTGCCGCTCGACCACCGCGACCTTGATGACGTCCTGATCCAGGTCGATCCGGCGCTCACCCGCGCTGTAGGGCAGCGACAGGTCGTGCCGCAGGGTGATGAGCTTGCCCGCCACCACGCCGATCACCGGTGTCGACGGCCCGGAACCCGGGGCCGCGAAATCCGCCGCCGTGACCCGCCGGGCCCGCAGGCTGCCGCGGCCGATCGGCTGGATCGCGGGCCGGTCGGCGAACAGCGCATCCTCAACAAGCCGCCCGGCGCTGAAGACCCGGGCGACGCGACAGTCGAGGAAATCGTCGAGGACGACGAGGTCGGCTCGCTGGCCCGGCGCCACCAGGCCGCGGTCGTGCAGCCCCAACGCCCGGGCCGCCGACCAGGACGCCGCCCGGTAGGCCGCCAGCGGCGGTGCGCCCAGCGCGATCGCGGTGCGGATGACGTAGTCGAGGTGGCCCTCTTCGGCGATGTCGAGGGGGTTCCGGTCGTCCGTGCAGAAGGCCAGGAACGGTGCCGTGCGCTCGGTGAGGATCGGCGCCAGGGCGTGCAGGTCCTTGGAGACCGAGCCCTCGCGGATCAGCACGGTCATGCCCTTGGACAGTTTTTCCATCGCCTCTTCGGGCGTGGTCGCCTCGTGCTCGGTGCGGATGCCGGCTGCGATGTAGCCGTTGAGCGCGCTCCCGCGCAGCAGCGGCGCGTGGCCGTCGATCAGCCGGCCCTGGAACGCCGCGAGCTTTTCCAGCACGCCCGGGTCCGCGGCGAGCACGCCCGGGAAATTCATGAACTCGGCGAGCCCGATCACCTTGGGATGGCCCGCGAAGGGCAGCAGGTCGGCCACCCCGATCCGGGCGCCCGAGGTCTCGAGGTGGTCGGTGGCCGGCACGCAAGACGAGAGCTGGACCCGCAGGTCCATCGCCAGGGTCTCGGACGAGGCCAGGAACCACGCGAACGCTTCGGTTCCCAGCACGTTCGCCATCTCGTGCGGGTCGCACAAGCCGGTCGTGACGCCATGGGGCAGGACGCAGCGCTCGAATTCCTGCGGCGGCATCAGCGAGGATTCGACGTGGAAATGCGTATCGATGAAGCCCGGCACCACGACCTTGCCGGCGATATCGATCTCGCGGCGGCCGCGATAGCTGCCGAAGGTGCCGACGATCCGGTCGCCGCAGATCGCGATATCGGAGGCGACGAGGTCGCCGGTGACGAGATCGAGGAAGCGCCCGCCCTTGAGCACGAGGTCGGCCTCGGTCCGGCCGTGGCCCTGGTCGATGGCCCGCCGCAGGAAATCCACTCGGTCCATCGTACGATTCGCCTCTCTCGCGTCCCGGTATCCGCCGGGAGCATGACACGGTGGCGACCGGTTCGGCGACGCTTGCAGCGACGCGTCGGCGGGCGCAGAAGCCCCTACCTTTGAGAGATCCGCTTCCGAACCGATTGAACCGCGCGATGCCCGTCTATCGTTCCCGCACCACCACACATGGCCGCAACATGGCCGGCGCCCGCGGCCTCTGGCGCGCCACCGGCATGAAGGACGGCGATTTCGGCAAGCCGATCATCGCCGTCGTGAACTCGTTCACCCAGTTCGTGCCCGGCCACGTCCACCTCAAGGATCTCGGCCAGCTGGTCGCCCGGGAGATCGAGAAGGCCGGCGGCGTCGCCAAGGAGTTCAACACCATCGCGGTCGATGACGGCATCGCGATGGGCCACGACGGCATGCTCTACTCGCTGCCGTCCCGGGAGCTGATCGCCGATTCCGTCGAGTACATGGTCAACGCGCACTGCGCGGACGCGATGGTATGCATCTCGAATTGCGACAAGATCACTCCCGGCATGCTCATGGCCTGCCTGCGGCTCAACATCCCGACGGTGTTCGTCTCGGGCGGTCCGATGGAGGCCGGCAAGGTCCAGCTGCCCGGCATCGCCAAGAAGGTCGATCTGGTCGACGCGATGATCGCGGCGGCCGACGACCGGATCTCGGACGAGGATGTCGCGGTGATCGAGCGTTCGGCCTGCCCGACCTGCGGCTCCTGCTCGGGCATGTTCACGGCCAACTCGATGAACTGCCTGACCGAGGCGCTGGGTCTGGCGCTGCCGGGCAACGGCTCCGTGCTGGCGACCCATGCCGACCGCAAGCGGCTGTTCGTGGAGGCCGGCCACCTGATCGTGGACCTCGCCCGCCGCCACTACGAGCAGGACGACGCGAGCGTGCTGCCCCGCGCGGTGGCGAGCGTCACGGCGTTCGAGAACGCCATGACCCTGGACATCGCCATGGGCGGCTCGACCAACACGGTGCTCCACCTGCTGGCCGCCGCCCACGAGGGCGAGGTGCCGTTCACCATGGCCGATATCGACCGGCTGTCGCGGCGGGTGCCGGTCCTGTGCAAGGTCGCCCCGGCGGTGGCCAACGTCCACATGGAGGACGTGCACCGGGCCGGCGGGATCATGGCCATCCTGGGCGAGCTCGATCGGGCGGGGCTGATCGAAACCGAGGTCGGCAACGTCGCCGCCGGGACCCTCGGCGCGGCGCTGGCCCGCTGGGACGTCCGCGGCACGCCCAGCGCCTCGGTCCAGAGCTTCTACCGCGCAGCCCCCGGGGGCGTGCCGACCCAGGTTGCGTTCAGCCAGGAATCCCGCTTCGACGAACTCGACCTCGACCGGGAGGGCGGGGTGATCCGCGAGGCCGCCCATGCCTATTCGCGGGATGGCGGCCTGGCGGTGCTCTACGGAAACCTCGCCGAGCAGGGCTGCATCGTGAAGACGGCGGGCGTCGACGCCTCGATCCTGACCTTCACGGGGACCGCCCGGGTGTTCGAGAGCCAGGACGCCGCGGTGGACGGGATCCTCAACGGCAAGGTTACGGCCGGGGAGGTCGTGCTGATCCGCTACGAGGGCCCGCGCGGCGGCCCCGGCATGCAGGAGATGCTCTACCCCACGAGCTACCTGAAATCGAAGGGCCTCGGCAAAGCCTGCGCGCTGGTCACCGACGGCCGCTTCTCGGGGGGGTCGTCCGGCCTGTCGATCGGCCACGTCTCCCCGGAGGCGGCCGAGGGCGGCCTGATCGGCCTGGTGCGCGACGGCGACACCATCGCCATCGACATCCCGGCCCGCTCCATCGACCTCGTCGTCGAACCCGCCGAATTGGAGCGGCGCCGTGCCGAGCAGGACGCCGCCGGCTGGCAGCCGGCGAGCCCGCGCAAGCGCAAGGTCACCACGGCGCTTCGCGCCTACGCGATGCTGACCACCAGCGCGGCGCACGGGGCGGTGCGGCGGGTGTGATGTTTTGCGGTTGGCGGGACGATCCCGACGGGAACGGCCTCCGCATCACTCGCACTGTCATTCCTGGGCGCCGCAGGCGAACCCGGAACGCGGAGCGGCGGTCGGGGCAGGACCTTGACCGGTCGGCGATTGTGAATCCCGGGCTCCGCTTCGCGGCCCCGGGATGACGGGCCTGAAGCTTGAGCGATTCCGGAATCGACAGGCGCGCGATCGAAAGAGCGTTCCAATCAGCGCAGCGCGAGCACGAGGGCCGCGCCGGTGATCACGATGGCAACCGCGGCAGCAATCGCTACGAGGCGCGACCCACCGAATGAGCGTGGCTTCGTGCCGCTGAAAGCCTGAACCGTATCCCCCGCAGGCGCTCGCCCCAAAGCCGACAGCATCAGCGGCTCGATCGCCTTGTAGCCTGCCGGGCTGAGATGGAGGCCGTCGGTGGTGTAGGCCCTGCGCAGCGCCCCGGATCCGTCCGCCAGCACCGCGTGGTAGTCGATGAAGGTCGCGCCGTGCTCGTGCGCGTGTTCGCGGAGCCAGGCATTCACGGCGGCGATCATCGCCGGTGCGTCCGGGACCGTGGGGTTCCACGGGATCCGGGCGGCCGGCATGATCGAGCCGACCCAGGCCGACACGCCCATGGCCCGGGCCTCGTCGAGCATGCCGGCCAGCGTCCGGGCGATCTCGTCGGCGGGAACGAAGAACCCCTCGTTGCGCCCGATATCGTTGACGCCGCAGAGGAGGTGGACGCCCCGGGCGCCGGTCTCCTCCAGGTCGCGGCGGAACCGCATGGTGATCCAGCGCGCCGTCTGGCCGGACCCGCCCCGGGGAACCAGGTCGTGGGCCGCGAAGGTCTCGGCCCGGTGGAAGCCCCAGGCTTCGGTGATCGAGTCCCCGATGAATACGATCGGCGCGACCAACGCCTACGCCTCCACGGGGAGGCCGAACACCTCCGCGACCTCGGCGGCCAGGCGGTCGGCGATCGCCTGCCGGCCCTCCGAGCCGACATGGACGATGTCGGTGAACAGGGCGCGCGTATCGGACTCGAAGATCCGGCTGAGGTCTCGGGTCGTGAACGGCCCTTGCGTGAGGCCATCGGCGTCGAGCCGGCCCAGAACCTGCTCGATCCGGGTGTATTGACGGTCGAGATATCCCAAGAACTCAGCCGACGCGGTGTTCTGCTCGTCGCCGACTCGCTCGGTCTTGCGCACGATCGCCGGCTGCAGGAGGAACCGCAACGGCGCGCCGATGCCCCCGGACAGCCGGGCGAGGCGCTTTAGCGCCAACTCGAACTGACGGACGACCTCCCATTCCCAAATGTCGGATTGCCAGTTGGTCAGCGCGCGAAGGTTGTCGAGCCGGCCGAAGATCAACGCCTGCAGGCTGTCGTAGCTCAGGTCCTCGGCGCCCGCGCCGGACTTCGTCGTGTTGAAGAAGTAGTCGTACAGGCACTCGTTGGCGAAGTGATTGTACGGGTAGCCGGCGCGCGGATCGAAGCTCCAGGGTTGGAAGACGTCGGTGGCGCCGCCGATCACGAAGATCACATCGGGCTGAAGGTCCATCAGCCGCGTCGTGATCAGTGCGATCATCTGATTCAGGCAGGCGGACGTCGCGCCGAAATTGTAGACCCGGGCCCCGTCGCCGTGCAGGCGCTTCAGCCCGGTCTCCAATCGGCCCGGGATGGTGTCGGCGAAGACCTGGCCGTCGATCAGGGTGCTGTCGCCGACCACGAACACGCGCAGCGTCTCCGTGGGCGAGCGTGGCTCCGCGTGCATGTCGTTCCGGTAGCCCAGCGCGTCGTAGCGCCAGTTCTGCCCCGCCGCGGCCGACAGTGGCTTGCCGGCGAACTGGGTATAGGGTGCCGGGAAACGGATATTCGAATCGAAGTTGTGGAAGTCACGGAGGAACGTGCGGCGCCGAGCCTGCTCGATGTCGTCGGGGGCCCGTTGGGCCATGCTGGTTCTCCCACCCGGTCGGATGCGGTTTCGTGATGCGTCCGCGCGTCAGCCGCGCAGCGTGGCGTGATTCTCCAGGAACCACCCGTAGGTCTGCTGGAGACCGCGTTCGAGATCGATCTCCGGCTGCCAGCCCATGGCGCGCAAGCGCGAGACGTCCATGAGCTTGCGCGGCGTCCCGTCGGGCTTCGTCGCGTCGAACTCCAGGCGGCCCGCGTAGCCGATCACCCGGGCCAGCGCCTCGGCCAGTTCGCGGATGGTGCAATCCGCGCCGGTGCCGACGTTGATGTGCGACAGGTCCGGCCGGGTGTTGGCGGCGTAGACCGCATCGTCCAGCTCCATCACGAACACGCTGGCGCGCGCCATGTCGTCCACGTGCAGGAACTCGCGCATCGCTCGGCCGGTGCCCCAGACCGTGACGGACGCGCTGCCCGCCTGCTTGGCCTCGTGCAAGCGCCGCATCAGCGCGGGCAGGACGTGGGCGTTCTGCGGATGAAAGTTGTCGTTTTGCCCATACAGGTTGGTCGGCATCACGCTGCGGTAGCGGCGCCCGTACTGGCGGTTGTAGCTCTCGCACATCTTGATCCCGGCGATCTTGGCGATCGCGTAGGGCTCGTTGGTCGGCTCGAGGATCCCGGTCAGCAGCGCGTCCTCGCGCATCGGCTGCTCGGCGTGCTTCGGGTAGATGCAGGACGAGCCCAGGAACAGCAGCCGGTCGACGTCGGCCACGTGCGCGGCGTGGATCAGGTTCGCCTGGATCAGCAGGTTCTCGTGGATGAACTCGGCCGGGTAGGTGTTGTTGGCGTGGATGCCGCCGACCTTGGCGGCGGCGAGGTAGACCATGTCGATCCGGTTCTGGGCGAAGAAGGCCCGGACCGCGGCCTGATCCAGCAGATCCAACGCCTGCCGGTCCGCCGTGAGGATGCGCTCGTAGCCCAACTCGCGCAGCCGGCGCACGATCGCCGATCCCACCATCCCGCGGTGACCCGCAACGAAGATGGTCCTGTCCCGCCCGTCCATCACGCGTCCAATCCCTGCGGCCAGCGCTCGCATGGCCAGCATACCCCCGTCTGGGGCGGATATCGTCGCGGAAAGGCGGATTTTCTGAGGCGCGCGGCGTCTCAGCCGCCTCGAGACGGCGGATACCGCGTCAAACGCGAAGTGGCGAATACAAATACAACCGAAAGTTGGTGTTAAGCATTCTACCAGAAGGTGTGCCGGTACCAGCCTAGCGCCCACCGGACTTCAGGATCGGGGTGGAAGCGACCGGGCCGCGCAGCAATGGAGTCTGAGATGCGTAACTCGACCGACGTCCCGGCTGGGCCGCGGACATCGAATGCCGCCCTGCGCCGGACGTCCGGGCGCATCGCCCCCCTTCTGGCCGGCACCCTGCTCGCCCTCCCGGTCGTCGCCCCGGCGCAGGCGCAACTTCTCCGTGGGACCCTTGATACAACCGGAGGTGGTATCCTGGGAACCGGAATAACGGTCGGCACCACGAATCCCGGCACCGGCGTCCTCGGCACCGGCCTGAATGTCGGCACCGCCGGCGGCGGTGTTCTCGGGACCGGCGTGACCGTCGGCACCACCAATCCGGGCACCGGCGTCCTCGGCACGGGCCTGAATGTCGGCAGCACCAGCGGCGGCGTCCTCGGGACCGGCCTGCTGGTCGGGACCACCAGCCCCGGTCAGGGCCTGCTCGGGACCGGACTGTACCTCGGCACCGTCGGCGGAATCGCCGGCGGCGGCGGTACCGGCGGCGGCGGTACCGGCGGTGGCGGGACCGGTGGCGGTACCGGCGGAGCAGGCGGTGCTGGGGGTGCGGGCG